>CALKAH010000065.1 GCA_937983315.1 uncultured Acholeplasmataceae bacterium
CATCTGATTTAAAAACATTAGTACAATCACTCAAAAAACCACGTAAAGTCATGATGATGATCAAAGCTGGTGATCCCGTGGATCAAGTGATTGAACAATTAATACCACTGCTTGAACCAGGCGATATCATCATCGATGGAGGAAACTCTCATTTTCCTGATACAGTCAGACGGACAAAATATGTTGAATCCAAAGGTTTCTTATACATTGGAACTGGTGTTTCAGGTGGTGAAGAAGGTGCACTTTTAGGACCATCCATCATGCCAGGTGGATCACCTGCAGCATGGCCACATGTCAAACCTATTTTCCAAAGTATTGCTGCAAAAGTCTCTGATGGTTCAGTTTGCTGCGACTGGGTTGGCGAAGATGGTGCTGGACATTTCGTGAAAATGGTTCATAACGGTATTGAATATGGTGATATTCAACTGATTACTGAAGCTTATCAATTAATGCGAGACATTCTAGGTCTATCTGCAGATGATATGGCTGACGTTTTCAAAGCTTGGAATAAGACAGAACTTGATAGTTATTTGATTGAAATTACGGGAGATATCTTATCATTTAAAGATGAAGATGGACACCCACTCATTGATAAAATCTTAGATACAGCAGGACAAAAAGGAACAGGTAAATGGACAGCTGTTCAATCTTTAGAGGATTCAGTTCCTCTCACATTGATTACAGAAGCCGTCTATGCACGCTTTATTTCAGCAATGAAAGAAGAACGTGTTGTTGCTTCTCATGCGTTTAGATCCAAACCTGTTTCATTTAAAGGCAATAAAAAAGAATTTGTTGAGAAGATTCGTAAAGCACTCTATGCTGCAAAAATCGTCTCTTATGCGCAAGGATATGCACTGATGCGTGCATCTGCGAAGTCTAACAATTGGAATTTAAACTATGGTGGAATCGCACTCATGTGGCGTGGTGGATGTATCATACGCTCAGTCTTCTTAGGTAAGATCAAGGAAGCCTTTGAGCAAAATCCTGAACTCACGAACTTGCTATTAGATCCATACTTTAAACAAGCTGTAGAAAACATGACGGATGCATGGCGTGAAGTGATTTCAACCGCTGTACTGAGTGGTATTCCAACTCCTGCAATGTCTGCGGCACTCAATTATTTTGATTCGTATCGCACAGAAAAGCTTCCTGCAAATTTACTACAAGCACAACGCGATTACTTTGGTGCGCATACGTATGAACGTATTGATCAACCAAGAGGTCAGTTTTTCCATACCAATTGGACAGGTCGTGGTGGTAAAACCTCATCGACGACCTATAATGTATAAGACGATGAGCTATCCACTAACATTTGATTTACACGATAAAGTCATCGTGATTACTGGTGGTGCAGGCATCTTAGGTACCCAGTTTTCAAAAGCTTGTGCTCAAGCTGGAGGAAAAGTAGTTATTATAGGTAGAAGTCTTGAAAAAGCTGAAAAATTAGCTTCAGAAATTCGCGCATGTGGTCAACACGCACTTGCAATCTCTGCCGATGTGCTTTTGAAGGAAAGTATCGAGAAAGCGAAAGAAGAGATTCATCAAGCATTTGGTCCAGTGGATATTTTAATCAATGGTGCAGGTGGAAACGATCCTAAAGCCACCACATCTGATGAATACTTTAATGAACAAGCCCTTCAAACCGAAGGATCTAAACACTTTTTCAACATGGATCTTGAAGGTTTTAATGGTGTGTTTGGTCTGAACTTTATCGGATCACTCATTCCATCACAAGTATTTGGATTAGATATGATCAAACGATCTGGATGCAGTATTTTAAACATCTCATCGATGAGTGCATTTAACCCACTCACCAAAATCCCTGCATATAGTGCAGCGAAGGCAGCCATCAATAATTTTACGCAGTGGATGGCCGTTCATTTTGCACAAGAAGGTATTCGTGTGAATGCACTTGCCCCAGGCTTTTTTGCAACTGAACAAAATCGTAACCTTCTTTTTAAACCTGATGGTAGTTTATCTGATCGCGCACACAAAATTATTTCCTATACACCCATGCGTCGTTTTGGCGAACCTGAAGAATTAATTGGAACTCTTTTATGGCTCATTGACCCAAAACAGTCACAATTCGTCACGGGTATTGTTGTTCCTGTTGATGGCGGATTTTCCGCTTACTCAGGCGTTTAAAGGGTGATTCAAATGACAGAAATTTTTCTAAAATCAACCCATGATGATGGCTTGACAGCCTTAGAGATTAAGGACGCAATTAAGCGATCATTAGAGGGTAAAAAAATCAAGAAAGTCTTACTTGTACCTCCTGATTTTACGCGGTTTTATTCGAATGCAGGACTGATTACAAACACCTATTATCATCTGTTGAAAGATGTTGCACATGTTGATATCTTACCCGCACTTGGAACGCATGAAGCCATGACGAAAGATGAATGCGAAGAAATGTTTGGTGACATTCCTTTCGATCGATTTATCTATCATAATTGGCGGGAAGATGTTGTTTCAATCGGCGTAATTCCAAAAGAGTTTTTAATTGACATTTCAGAAGGGTTATGGGAGACTCCCATTAACGTTGAAATCAATAAGCATATCATGGATCAAACCTATGATTTTATCATTTCGATTGGACAGATTGTTCCTCATGAAGTGGTAGGTATCGCCAATCATTCGAAAAACTTATTTGTCGGATGTGGTGGTAAACAGATCATCAATCAATCTCACATGCTTGGCGCTGTTTATGGCATGGAACGCATGATGGGTAAAGACCATACACCTGTTCGAAAAGTCTTAGATTATGCCATGACCCATTTTTTGAATAAGCGTCCAGTCCTCTTTGTTCTCACTGTAACAACTGCACCAGGTGGGGTCACAAAAACACATGGACTATTCATCAGTGAATCACGAAAAGGTTTTGAATTAGGCATTGAACTTGCCCAAGAGAAGAACTTAAATTTCTTAGACCGCCCCATCAAAAAATGTGTTGTCTATTTGGAACCTAAAGAGTTTAAGAGTACATGGTTGGGCAATAAAGCCATTTATCGTACACGGATGGCGATTGCTGATGGTGGTGAACTCATCGTTTTAGCACCAGGTGTGACCAAGTTTGGTGAGGATAAGAAAAACGATGAACTCATACGCAAGTACGGTTATCAAGGGCGACTCAAAGTCTTAGAACTTTTCAAGAATATTCAAGAACTTAAAGATAACATGGGGATTACCGCACACTTGATTCATGGGTCATCCGACAACCGTTTTAAAGTGACGTATGCCGTAAAAAAGATCACACAAGAAGAAATCAGATCCGTCCATTTTGAAGCCGCTGATTATGATGAAATGATCAAACGCTATCCACCCGATCAGTTAAAAGCTGGATGGAATGTCCTCGGTGATGGCGAAGAAATCTTCTATGTCCCTAACCCTGCGTTGGGATTATGGATTGATAAAAATAGATTTTAACCTGAAGCATCCAACGTTTGGATGCTTTTCAATCAAAAGAAAGAGAATACACCATGAACTCATCTCGTTTATTACATCCATTCATCGTATCAAGCTTAATGATTGCATTAGGCATTGTTCTACCTTTTCTGACAGCTAGCAGTCCAGAACTTGGTAGCATCTTTTTGCTGATGCACATTCCGGTTTTACTTTCTGGTCTCATTTTAGGTGGAAATTATGGACTGATCATCGGTATGATTACACCACTTCTTCGAAGTGTTTTACTTACAACACCACCGTTATATCCGATTGCGATGGTGATGGCTTTTGAACTATCTGCTTATGGTTTTTTTATTGGATGGATTCATCAACGACTATCTGATAAACCTTTACATGTTTTTATCTCATTGATTACCTCAATGGTGATTGGGAGAATGTTCTGGGGGTTGGGAGCATCCATCCTCTATCCACTTGCAGGACTCAACTTTGGTTTCAATATCTTTTTACTTACAGCTTTTGTGAAAGGATTACCGGGTATGGCGATTCAACTTGTGATCATTCCTACACTTTACTTGTCGCTTAAGCGTACGGGCATTTTTGATTCTTTTAAACATTCATGAAAAACAACGTCACCATCATACGACTCAAATGGGTCAAACAAAGAGAAAAGCACAATGATAAGGCCATTTCTTTTAAGAATCATCTTGAATTAGCGCCTCTTTTTTCCTTGATTGATAGACATCTAGCTTCACATGATAACATGCTGATAGCTATTGATGGTTTCTCAACAGCAGGAAAAACGACATTTGCATCCTTTTTAGGAGAAACCTTTGATGCCAATGTCTTTCACACAGATGATTTCTTCAAAAAGATAACCACGGATCCCAATGATCCACAATCGGTTTATGGTAACAATATCGATTTTGACAAAATGATTGAATCGATCATTAAACCCTATCACAAGCTTGAACCTATCATCTATCGACCATTTGATGTCAGAATGCATCAACATCTAGAACCTACACTTTATTCTCATCGTATGATCACGATCATCGAAGGTGCATACAGCATGCACCCACGCTTAATAGATGAATACGATCTCAAGATCGTCATGACAACATCTCGATTATCATCGTATATTCGTCTTTTCAAGCGTAATGGTTTTAAGAAATTGTTTGATTTTATCTTGACGTGGATTCCACGTGAAAGACGTTATTTCAAAGCATTAAATATTAAAGATGATGCAGATGTGATCATCAAACGATAAACAATCCTCTTTTGGGTTGTTTTTTTATCAGAAATCCCATGATTTGATATTCAAAATATCATCATTTTTATTTTTATAAAACTCATGCTATAATGTGTAACGAAGACCTTGAAGGAGGAAGTCATGAATTATCTTAAAAAGCGCTATAAATTATTCCTTTTTATGTTGGCTTTTTGGCTACTTTTAAACTTTAATCTACAACTTTACACCATTCTTTTTGGAATAATCATCTCTGGAGTAGTCACCGTCTTAGCATTTCCAGTTCTCTTTAATGAACATGGATTTCGTTATCGTGGCATTTATCTCCATCGCATGATTCTCTATTTTTTTGTTTTATTTTTTGAAATTTTTAAGTCTGCTTATACATACACCATCAACCTCATTTCAAGAAAATATGAACCTGTTTTATTTAAAATCGACTTAGATGTTACGGATCCCATTCAAGTGGGCATCGTCGCTAATTCGATTACACTGACACCAGGTACTATTTCGGTTGAAATCGAAAATCACTCCATTTATGTCCTGACCTTAGCAAAACCAGGTACAACACAAGAAGAATTAGAAAAACCCATTCGAGATACCTTTGAAAAATTCTTTAAGATTAAGGAGAAAAAGTGATGACTTTATTACAAATCTTTCTACTCATCACGATGATGCTACTTGTTGTGGGTATCATCGCATCCTTCATCCGTATGATTTATGGCCCTAAATTATGGGATCGCATTTTGATGCTGAACTTAATCTCAGCAAAAGTTGTCTTGATCATTGCTATTTATGCGATTTATATGAATAGCTTGACCTTACTTGATATCGCAATCTCTTATGGCATTATTGGCTTTCTTACGATGACGCTTTTATCAAAATTTATCATGACAGGGGGACGTGAAAAATGAGTATCGTCGCCATTATTATTTTGATATTTTCATGGTTTTTCATCATCTTTGGTATGATTGCTGTATTTGGATTAAAAAACATGTATTCAAGAATTTTATCATCGACAACCATTGATACCGTTGCAAGTTTCCTTGTTTTATTTGCGCTGATGTTTGTTTCACCCAGTTTTGCATTTATTGTTCGCTTTATCTTACTCATCATTTTCTTATTGATCACCAATCCCATTTCATCGCATGTGAACATTCGCTCTGCGTATTTATCAGGTATCCCAATTAACGATAAGGAGGTTAAATGATGAACTCTCTATTCACGACTGAAAACATCGCATTAGCCCTCCAAATCTTAATGATTATCGTTGCACTATTCATTGTCTTTCATGAGAAGAATTTTACGATTATTATTTTTATCTCTGTGTTTTCTCTTATTGCAGCAACCCTTTACACGATGAATCAAGCACCAGACGTTGCGATTGCTGAAGTTGCAATTGGTGCAGCGATCATTCCTTTGATCTATGTCATTTCAATTTCAAGACAACGTGAATTTATTGTGTTAGATAAGAGTCGTCATGGTTATATTGATCCTGATGAAGTCTTAGAAGGTGTTGTGTATGACATTTTGAATGAATTTGTGACAACCTATGATCTTAAACTAAACGTATGTTGTGATATTGAAGGGAAAGAAGAAGATCTCACCAATCAACTGAATGTGGATTTAATTATCTCTTATGATCCAGAACTCGATCATTACACATTAAAAGGTAAATCGAGTAGTGTGCTGATGTTAAATCTTAGAAAAATGACGAAAGATCACAAACAGATTTCAGTGATCACGTTTAAGGATGGTGATCCCATTGATTAAACGTGCGATTTTACTCATCATGCTGGGTGGCCTACTTTATGCATTCATCCTCGCCATGAATGATCTTGAAGTTGTCTATAATGATTTCGGGAAAGAGTACTTTCTCATCAATGGATTACAAGAAACAGGAAGTTTAAATCTTGTCACAGGCATTTATTTGGATTATCGCTTATTTGATAGTCTGTTTGAAGCTGGTATTTTACTCATTGCTGTATCAGGTGTGATGTGGATTAGTCAACATAAGATCCAAGAAAAGAATGCGAGCTTCATGCTTGATAAACAAAAGACACCAGAGTTATTTATTACATTTTCGCGTTTGCTCTATCCATTTATGCTCGTTTTTGGATTTTACGTGATCATCAACGGACATTTATCACCTGGAGGAGGATTCCAGGGAGGAGCGATTGTTGCGACTGCGATTTTAATATTATATTATATCGACATCACGAAAACCATCGATGTAAAGCTCATTTTGACGATTGAAAAATTCTTGTTTATGGCACTCGTTTTAATTGGAGCATTAAGCTTTGTGACGACAGGGCACCCCTTTACAAACTTTATTTTACAACCCGAATATAAAGCGATCTATCTCATGACGTTAAACGTCCTGATCGGTATCAAGGTTGCTTTAGGATTAACAGCAATCTTCACTGCTTTCTTGAAGGAGGGACGCTAAATGAATCCTATTTTAACGTTTATCATCATCTTGATTGGATTTTATGGACTTGCAACAAGCAAAAACATCATTAAATCCGTCTTTTGTGTCACCATCATGGAAACAGGCATCATTTTGCTTTTCCTCAACTTAGGTAATCTTGAAGGTGGTATGATTCCTATTTTGGACCGGTTAGGTATTCAAATCGTTGACCCGATTCCTCAAGCCCTCATGATTACAACCATCGTTATCGGATCAACGATTACTTCGCTTGCGCTGATGCTTTGTATTAAAATCTTCCATCATTTCGGTTCGATTGAATGGAAAGTTGTACTCAAAAGGGAGGATAAATCATGAATTATATCCCCCTATTGTTAGTGTTTGTTCCCATTTTCACAGCTGTTATTTTGTATCTCTTTAAAACGACTAAATATACCTGGTTTGCTTTTATTGGGCAGATCATTACAGTGGCTCTGTTTATTGTTTATGTGATTAACCTCCCTGATCACCTGACGCATTTACTGATTATTGGTGGTACAGATGAACTGATTCGGATCAGTTTTTATAATGATATCACGTCCATTTCGTTTGTTGCATTGACTTTATTGATGTGGTTTGTGATCCTTTTATACACGTATAACACCAACAGGAAAGAAACAAAATTTCTCTTTTTCTTGATGTTCCTTGAAGGTATCTTCTTAGGACTTCTTCAGACCAATGACTTATTCAATATGTTTGTCTTCTTAGAGTTGATTGCTATTTTAGTGACCATTCTTATCTCGTATAAAAAGACTGGTTCTTCATTTCGAGCAGCAATTTATTATTTATTATTAAATACGGTTGCTGCCATGATGTTTCTTGTGGGTATTATATTGATTTACTATACCTATGGAAACATCAATATTCAAGTTGTGATGAACATGATGGCCGACCACAGTGATACGATGACGATCAAACTTGCGTATGTATTGATGTTATCGGGTATTAGTGTGAAAGCTGCTCTTTTTCCACTCTTTACATGGTTGCCTAAGGCACATGGTGTCGCACAATCGACCATCTCTGCACTTTTGTCAGGCTTAGTCGTTAAAGGTGCACTCTATATGCTCATCCGTATTAACCATCAGATGTTTCAAGGAGCTAACTATGGAACAGAAGATATGCTGTTTTGGATTGGTACAATCACAGCCATCATCGGTGTCATCTTCGCATTATCACAAAAAGACTTAAAACAAATTCTTGCCTATCATACGGTTTCCCAAGTTGGTTTAATGATCATGGGATTATCTCAGATAACGGGTCTTTCCTTTTTCGGTGGATTTTTACATATCTTTAATCACGCTTTTTTCAAATCACTCCTCTTTATGGGTGCTGGTGTTGTTATCAAGGTTTATAACACAAAAAAAGTTTATGAAATTCGAGGTGTTATGAAGACAATGCCATGGACAGGTATCTTACTTGTTATTGGCATGTTATCGATCAGTGGAGCACCTTTATTTAACGGCTTTGTATCAAAATCGCTGATTAAATATGCATTTAAAGAAGATATCGTTAAAATGATTCTCTTCACCTTCGTCAATATCGGGACTGTAACATCATTTATTAAGTTTTCAACGATCTTATTTGGACCTAAGCAATCACTGCGCAAGAGAAGAAATATGAAACAACACTTTGGTATGAGCATCATTGCATTTGCGTGTATAGCCATTGGCATTCTCTATTTGCCACTTGGAAAATTATATGGTGTTGATTTATCCTATGTCCATTTATGGGAAGTGATGTCATTTGTTGATTATTTCATTTACGTTGGGATAGGCTATTTGTTCTATCATTATGTCATCCATAAGGATTTTACGTTCATTCAAAAGATTCGTGGTTTTTCCATGACATTTGAAAATGCGAATTTCTTATATCTTGCCTATATCATTGTCATCGGATTTGTTGTCTTACTATAGATAAAAACAGGGAGGGATTTTTGTTGAGAAAAACATTAACAATTTTATTTTTTACCTTAGCTATCTTCTTTTTCGTGATTTGGATTGGACATATCATTCTTCAAAGAATGGATTATATGATCACATTTTCTCGTTTGATTCCTTTGAACTTTGGATGGTTCATGTTTGGATTATCTGGATTATCCATGTATCTTTGTTTGATGGTTTACTCAGAGGGATTATTGATCAAGTTTCTCTTAACAGGAGTTGCTTTCATGGGACTTGTGATCATTGCTTTTAGTAATCTCTTTGGAGGAATAACATACACACAAGAAGAAGATAGTGGTTTTGTTCTCATTAAAAAAGAAGAATCTGGATTTCGTATGGGTCAAATCACGATTTACCAACGGATCAATCCATTCATCAGTCAAAGGGTTACATCATGTCATACAGGATCTGATATATCGTGCACGTACGAAGTGATTGATGATATTTTATATTTTCATGTGTGCGGGACAACGTCTGAAGCATCATGTGATATCAGAACATATCCTTTACATGTCAAGCCATAAAAAAAAATCAAGACAAGAACACATTCTATCATAGGAAGTGTACGAAAACATGCTATCATGAAATTGCAAAAGATATCGGGAGGATCAAACATGATTGGACATATTGATAATATTGAAAAACGTATTTTAACAAGCCCGGAAGTCAAACACGCATCCATCAAAGCTTTAGTTGGACCACAAGAAGGTTGGCAAGGTTATGTGTTTCGCGTTTTAGAAGTTGGTATAGATGGTTACACACCTAAACATCAACACCCATGGCCACATATTAACTACGTGCTAGAAGGTGAAGGTGAACTCTTTTTAGGTGGTCAAGTTGAGCGTGTAAAACCCGGTAGTTATGCCTATATTCCAGGCAATACACTTCACCAATTTAGAAATGTAGGAAAGAACACATTTAAGTTTATTTGCATTGTTCCTGAAGAAGGACACAAATAAGCATGTCTTTATATCCCCAATTTCGCTACAAAGCGATTGTTTTTGACATGGATGGGACACTGATTAACAGTGACGAGCTTGTCTTAAACATTTATAAAAAATTAACAGAACAATATAAATCACAAATACCCTTTGAATCACTGGATCCAAACGATGTTTTAGCGCTTTCTTATCCAGAAGTGTTGACTCGCCTATATGGATCTTTTCAAGATCAGCACATGAATGCGATTTTATCATGGCACAGTCAACTGAAACACCAATATCTAACCATTTATCCTGGTGTAAGAGACATGTTAGAATCACTCAAGAACCAAGGATACAAGTTAGGATTATTGACATCAGAAATGCACGCAATCGCAATCGATGAGATGAAGATCCTAGGGATTGATCATTTTTTTGATCGAGTCATCGCATTCGATGATGTAAATAAACCTAAACCTCATCCCGATGGATTAATTGAACTGATGAAGGCATTTAACTGTCAAACGCATGAAATCATGATGATTGGTGATCAAACATCTGATGCTTTAGCTGCAAAAGCACTGGGAATCTATTCTATCCTTGTCGATCATGAACGCTCAAAACCACAGTCCTTTTTGAATGTGTATCACCATGTTGCATATTCAGCTCATGAGATCATGAAACTGATCAAACGACAAGAATCACTCTTTTTAACGATACCCAACAATCGCGATCTCAAAATCATTCAATTTACTGATCTTCATCTGATGAATGATGAAAAAGATGATATGACCTATCAACTGATGTCATCACTCATTCAACACGAGAAACCCGATTTCATCGCGATTACAGGTGATCAAACGATGTCGAAAGATGCTGTCATGTTGTACCGAGAACTTGGACAATTCATGGATTCACATCAGATACCCTATAGCTTTGTTTTTGGAAATCATGATACTGAAGGTGGTACCTATCAAGAATTGATTGATGCCATCAGCGATTCAACCTATCTTCTCTTTGATCAAGGACCGTTACACTTAGGCTATTCGAATTTTTGTATTACCTTACTCGATCAAAACAAACCGTTTGGGAAACTTGTTTTCATGGATTCACATATCGATGATTTTTTCATGATTGATGGAAAAAAGACGTGGGGATATGGTGTTTTTTCAGAAGATCAACTCGCATGGTATGACCTCAAGCTCATCAACCCAGTTCCGCATTTGATTTTCTTTCATATCCCACTCGTTGAACTTAAAGAAACGAGTCCACATGATTCGATGCATCAAGGCGATTATTATGAAAGTCCTTCGACACAAGGCATCAATACAGGCTTCTTTCAACGAGCAATATTAACAAAACAAGCAAAAGGTATGTTTTATGGTCATGACCATTTAAATGATTTTACCTATGAAAAAGAGGGTATATTACTCGCATATGGACGTGTGAGTGGACATTATGATTACGCCATGCCAGGATTTCCTAAAGGTGCACGCATCATCACATTTCATCCATCCGGAAAACTTCATACACACATCGTTATTCATCATTCCAAGTAGACCTTTTATGGGTCTATTTTTCATGTTGTAAGTTAGCGAGTTCTTCGTTATAATAAAAGTAGTGAGAAAGCGAGGAATCACCCATGTCAACATTTCCAAAAGGGTTTATTTTTGGTGCCGCAACGTCGGCTTATCAAATCGAAGGTGCAGCAAAAGAAGATGGTCGTGGATTAACGATGTGGGATGTCATCAACCGCGATGAAACAGGAAAACCAACCTCTGATGTAGGAGATGTCGCTTGTGATCACTATCATAGATTTGAAGAAGACATTTCTTTGATGAAAGAACTCGGATTGATGAGTTATCGATTTTCAATCTCTTGGGTACGCATCTATCCAGAGGGCCATGGGGCTATCAATCCAAAAGGTGTTGCTTTTTATGATCATTTAATCAATCGATTGATCGAAGAAGCAATCGAGCCCGTGGTGACACTGTGGCATGGTGATTTACCTCTCGTTTATGAAAATAAAGATGGTTGGTTTAATCAAGAAACCATTGACCATTACCTGAATTATGCAAAAACATTATTTGATCTTTATGGTGATCGAATCAAGGTATGGTTTACTCACAATGAACCATGGTGTACAGCATTTTTAAATGATAGACCATTGAATGAACAACTTCAAATAGCCCATCACGTGATGGTCGCTCATGCGAAAGCTGTAGAACTTTATCGAAAACATCCTCATGGACATGGGAAAATCGGTATTGTCTTAAATCTTGGTAAACAATATCCCAAAACATTCGATCCTATGGATGTTTTTGCAGCACGAAATATTGAAGGATTTGTCAATCGTTTCTTTTTAGATGCTGCACTCAAAGGTGAGTATCCAGCTGATATGATTGACCTCTATCAACAAGCAGGACATACCTTTCATAGAACCTCTTACGAGATGACATGTCTGAAAAACAATCGTATGGATTTCTTAGGAATCAACATGTATTCTCGTGGTATTCAAACCTATGATCCATTCAATAAACTGTTTTATAGTAAAGATGTCAAACATCCAGAAGCAACATATACCGAGATGGGATGGGAAGTATGTCCACGATCACTTTACGACTTACTTTTAGATATTAAAGAAAAGTACGATAACATTGAAGTCATGATAACAGAAAATGGTGCGGCGTTTGCTGATGAGAAAAGATCGAACGATCGCATCCAAGATGATGATCGTGTCGCGTATTTCAAAGGGCATCTTCAAGCTGTCTGTGATGCCATCAAGCATGGATGTCATGTCACACGCTATTATGCGTGGTCACTTCTTGATAATTTCGAATGGGGACTCGGCTACTCAAAACGGTTTGGGATCATCCGTGTCGATTATGATACACAAAGACGAACGATCAAAGATAGTGGAAAGTATTATGCAAAAGTGATTCAAACGAGAAAAATATAAAAAACAGCATGCGTTCACATGGACGCATGCTTTTCTATTTTAATAGTTTTCTAATCAATTTTTCTTTTGTCTTTGAGTAAGGAGGATATGCAATCGGTGGATCCATCCATGTGCTTCTTTTGATGTATCCTTTCATATGTGAGAAGAGTTGGAAAGAGTGTTGACCATGATAGGCACCGATTCCGCTAGGGCCAATACCTCCAAAAGGAAGATGAGGATTACTGATGTGCATGAGTGTATCATTGATTGCACCACCACCAAATGAAAGTCTTTTCCATACCTTATCTTGCGTACTTCGATTTTCTGAGAAGAGATAAAGAGCAAGCGGTTTATCCTTTGATTGAAGAACTGTGATCAACTCATCGATATGATCATAAGTTAAAACAGGTAAAAGTGGACCAAAAATTTCTTCTTTCATGATCGGATCATCCCATGTGACATCTTTTAAAACCGTTGGGCTAATCAAGCGCTCATCTTCTTTAGTATTTGAGGATCCAACCACTTTACTCTGATCAATCAGTTTCAGTAAGCGAAAGTAATGTCTTTCATTGATGATTCGTCCAAAATGATCCATATTAGCATAAAGATTAACAATCACTCGATTGAGTTCTTCAACAAATTGATCATGGATGGAAGCGTGGACATAAATATAATCAGGTGCGATGCAGGTTTGCCCAGCATTGATGAATTTACCAAACGCAATACGTCGTGCAGCGACCTTGATATTTGCTGTTTCATCGACAATCGTTGGGCTTTTTCCACCCAGTTCCAAGGTAACAGGAACAAGATTTTTACTGGCTGCTTCATAAACGATTTGACCTACACGTGTACTTCCTGTGAAAAAGATATGGTCATAGGGATATGTGAGCAATTCTTGCGTGACTTTGTAATCACCTGAAAAAACATGTAGATAGGAAGAATCAAAAAGATTGTTGATCAAATGAACCAAGATTTTTTCTGTTTCACGCGCAAATTCAGATGGCTTTAAGATGGCCGTATTTCCTGCAGCAATCGCACCAATTAAGGGCTCGATAATCAATTGAAAAGGATAATTATAAGGACCAATAATCAAGAGAGTACCTTTGGGTTCAGCAACGATAAAAGACGATGTATTCAGTTGATAGATGGGTGTTTTGATTTTTTTAGGTTTCATCCATCTCTTTAAATGTTTGATGACTTTACGGATGCTGTGAAGACAAAATCCAATCTCAGTTGTATAGGCTTCAAACGCACTTTTATTTAAGTCTTTTTTTAATGCATCCAAAATCATTTGTTCATGTTCGATAATCGATGCTCTCAGTTTTTTCAGTTGTTCAATACGAAATTCGTAGGATAATGTTTTTCCAGATTGAAAAAACTGTTTCTGACTTTCAAAAATGTCTCTCATACCATCACTCCTTGATTTCTAGTATACCAAAGAATGCCATTCTCAATTAAGAAGAAAGCATCATTCTAAATATGATATAATGGCTTTGGTGATCATATGTCAAAAGTCATCGTCATTGGTGGTGGAGCAAGCGGACTGCTTGCTGCGATTTCTGCGAAGCAACAACACGCAGATGTCCTCATCCTTGAACGCAACACAAAACTAGGAAAAAAAATACTTGCTACTGGTAATGGACGGTGCAATTTTACCAATGTTGATGCGACAGAAATGCATTATAACCATCCTTATTTTGTCCGTCCAGTCTTTGAACAAATGAGTCCTAAAAAGACACTTCAGCTTTTCGAACAACTCGGGATCACACCAAAAATTGAAGATGAAGGAAAGACATATCCATTATCTGAACAAGCATCATCCATTGTTGATGTACTGATCTATGAGATTGAGCGTTTACAAATTTTAGTGAAGTATGAAGCTCTTGTGACATCGATCAAGAAAAGAGATGTGTTTGATATTGAGCTTCAATCAGGTGAACACATCCAAGCTGATCGTGTGATTCTTGCTACAGGTGGACTTGCGATGCCGAAAAGCGGGAGTGATGGAACAGGGTACCAACTTGCTCAATCCTTAGGTCATACGATAACTCCAGTATTTCCAGCACTTGTCAAACTTGAACTCAGTAGTCCACATTTAAAAGCTTTGGATGGTAGATCGGAAGAGCACACGTCTGAACTCCAGTCACCGAATACGATC
>CALKAH010000066.1 GCA_937983315.1 uncultured Acholeplasmataceae bacterium
ATCGTATTCGGTGACTGGAGTTCAGACGTGTGCTCTTCCGATCTTATGGTGTTGATATTTTTGAATAAATTCAAGAGGGTTGATTCCTGCGTATTGAAGCCAATAGATATCAACTTCTAGTTTCATGGGTGATGTCATCATGTTTTGCATGATAATATCGATGGGGTATAATCCATTCATTTTGCAAAATTCAAATGCATGATGATGATACGTGAGTGTTAAATGGTGAGTTTCAAGTTCCTTTGCCATTTTATTGCATTGTAAGATAAAATCTTGATAATGGGTTAGATTTCTTCGATCGTAACTCTCAGGCATAGATCCTATTCCGATATAGTGTGTATCAAGCAATTGATGATTCTTGATTATTGATGATAAGGATCCATTTGCTTGAAAAGCACGAACATGGGTACCCACAATTTCTAAATTTAGTTCCTCACATGTTTTTTTAAGAAGTAAGAGACGTTCTTCTTTCCAGTCGGGGATTCCCGATACATGAATTGCATCATAACCCATCGCCTTAATTGCGTGAAGGGTATTGATCATGTCTTCTTCTTTCTTGATATGATTACGAAGGGCGTATAAATGTAAGGCAATTTTCATGTGAAATCATCTCTTTTCTTAGCATTCCAGTTACATTATAGTTCTTTTTGAATGATCATGCAACGTAAGGTTTGAATGCAATTCTTATGTGTGAGTCGATGTGTAGAAAACTTGAGTAGATAGTGACTTCATCATTGATCGAAAACTATATCTATAATAAGACAGTAAAGATCATTGTGGTTGCAACTGCGATGACATTAGAGATACTGTGAATCATCATCGGATAGAGAACACTTTCTGTTTTTTCATAACAATCGCCATAGATTAAACCTAAGACGAATGCATAACCGACTTGTGTTAAACTATATGATAACCGAAACGGAGAGAAGAATATTCCTACATGAGCTAAGCCAAAGATGGTTGCAAGAATCAAATTGGCAACACTAAGTTTTCCCTTCAATAATCGCTTCGGTAACACGAGTGCTACAACTGTTATACCAAACGCACGAAAGATCAATTCTTCTGATGGACCCGAGAGAAACAACTGAAAACCTAAATACCCTAATACATTTCTAGTGTTGATTGGAAAAGAGTATGTCGTTAATGTTTTAGTGATCAACGCTATACCAAAACCAATAATCGTATAGATGATAAAGAATAACGTAAAGCGAATGACATATCGTCTTCCTTTTTTAACATCACCTAATCCCAATTTAAAATTCGTCTCTTTTGCTAGATATTTCACCAAGAAAAAGAAAGGGACAAATAAGATGGCTTGTGCGATATGATGCACACTAATCCACCAAAAAACCCCATTGGGATCAAGGCTATTCGCTGGAAATGCATGTGCGATATATCCAGCAACTAAAGGTAATCCAAGTAATCCGATAGCCACAGCAAATACTATCGAAATCTTTAATACTACGTGTTTCATCTTCTTATACCTCTTTCAAATGTGTTGCAACAGATTGTTTTGTCGTTTTTTTATATTTCATTATATTTTTATCGTTTATCGTTAATTTTTTATTGACATATGAAATTCACTGTGCTATACTTGAGCATGAAAGGGGT
>CALKAH010000067.1 GCA_937983315.1 uncultured Acholeplasmataceae bacterium
CTTGAAAGGTTCTAGTTTTATCTATGCAGGTATGGAACATCAAAGCACTCATCATCCAAGTCTATTTGAATACGATGAAGTCAAATGGCAACCCTCTTTATCATTAGAACCCTTCTTTAGACGACTTGCCCTCTTTAAAAAACAACCCATCTTTACCCATGGACAATTTCACATCCATCATCAAGAGGATGTTGTCGTCATACGCTATCAATATCAGCATCAAATGGTCGTGGGTATTTTCAATCTCGAACAACAAACAAAAGTCAAGGTACCCCTCATCGATGGTATATACACCAATTTTATCAATGAACACGACGTGATCGTTAAAGATTCATCGATTGAATTAAACGATGAGCCCATCATCATTGATACATTAAAGGAGCATTTTCTATGAGAATCTTTATCGACAGCATGACGCTCTTACGCATTGAATCCGATCAATATATCGGCCAAATTACAATCCCAGGTTATGTCATCCGATGGGTTAAAAATGAAGGCTACCATCAGTTTTTCGCAACCGATCATGCCATTGATCTTCATCTTTGTGATCATATTATCGTTAACGGTGTGACATACCCGCTTGAAATTGGGCTTGTGACATTAACCAAAGAATTTGAAACACGTTTTCGTTATGATGGTCCACTAGGTTATGACTACACCAAATCATCAACTCGGTTTGCTTTATTTACACCTGTGGCAAAGGAAGTTTTTGTTGTCATGGACGGATTTGAATATCCCATGACCTATCATGAACCGATTTGGGAACGCATCATCGATGGTGATCTTGAAGGTAAAGCATATTACTATAAAGTTCGGTTAGTGGATCGATTTGAAAATGTGATGGATCCCTACAGTGATGCACTGGGTCTTGAAGGATCTTATGTCATCGATTGGCATCAACTCACCCCCATTCATCCTACACCCATTAAATTAAAAAATCATGTGGATGCCGTCATCTATGAAGGTCCTGTTCGTGACATGACCATTCAGCTCGGCAGAGCACACGTATGCAATCCAGTCATCCAATCCTATCTCGTATGCCGTTCTCTCCTTGAAAACAA
>CALKAH010000068.1 GCA_937983315.1 uncultured Acholeplasmataceae bacterium
ACTGCTCAGACATCAGATGCTCGAATGTCCATATGCCATATTCTGCACCAACACCGTTAACAACAGCTTCTGCTAATGGTCTTGAGATCATGAACTCATCATCAGCAATCGCTTTTCTACCCAAAATGATTCTTCCCTGCACAAAATCGATGAGATCATTACCGGTGTTCATCGTGATCAAATCACGTTCTGGTTCGAGTGGATCAACGATACCGATGGCGAGCATGGATGTGGTATTGATAAATGTTGGGCTTTCGCCTTCAAGCATGGTCGTCAATTCCTGATATGTCACTTTTTTTGAATTATCGATGTTACTCATCTGGTCATAAACGACAACATAATTATCTTCATAGCGTCTTGATGATAAATCAGGGATAATCGCTGATGCTGCCATCGCAATCACAACAGCCACGACTGCACCCGAGATGATAAAGCTAAAAAGCATTAATTTACCTTTTCTGGATGAATAAAGAATTTTTTGTAAGGCAAGCATAAAGATTTGCTTGATGGAAACGATGGTTTTATATTCACGCTTCACATGCTTGTTTTCAAGATGTTCTGTTCTAAAGGTTGTTTCAAGCATTTCCTCTTTATTCTTCTTCGCATAATGTTCATCTTTGATAATCAAATTTGAACTTGCATCAAGTAGTTTCACCTTTTCAATCGGTGCGTCAACATCCAAATAAAGTGTTCGATTTCTCACGATTAAGCGGATGTTAATCAGATCCATCTTCTGTTCGGTATCTTGGAAGTATTGAATCTTCACAGCATCGCTTTCAGCACCATGTCGTTCGATCATATCTTTGAGATAAACGATATTATCATCGGAAAGTGCATGTTCATGGGTGGGATCATTCTCATAATCATTGATCACTTGTCCATCTTTGATTTCAATGATACGATCCCCATAAATTTGTGCAAGATCACGTTCATGGGTCACCAAAACGACCAGCTTTTCTTTACTGATTTCTTTGATGATATTCATGATTTCTAGCGTATTTTTCGAATCTAGGTTTCCCGTTGGTTCATCAGCAATAATGACACGTGGATTTTTGACTAAAGCACGTGCGATGGCAACACGCTGCTGTTGACCACCGGAAAGTTGTGTGGATTTTTTCTTTCTATAGGGGTACATATTGACCGCCTTTAGAATGTAATTTACACGTGCTTCGATATCTTCAGGACTTGT
>CALKAH010000069.1 GCA_937983315.1 uncultured Acholeplasmataceae bacterium
ATCAACCTAAAATCGATTTAAAAACTAAAAAACCAACGGGATTAGAAGCACTTATTCGATGGCAACACCCCACCAAGAAAGCGATCAATCCTGATCAGTTCATTGGCGCTGTTGAAAAGACCAACATGATTCATGATATGACCCAACAAGTCTTTCGATGGTCTTTGCAATTTCAAAAGAAGCTCAATGATAAAGATCTATTCTTACCGATCTCCATCAACATATCAACACGAAATCTCTACGATGAACAATTTTTCCATAAAATGATGATGATTCTAGCAGAATATCAAGTGAAACCAAAGTATGTTGAACTTGAAATCACAGAAACTGTCTTGATGGAAAACCCAGAATTAAGTAAGAAAACTTTAGAGAAGTTTGCTAATGAAGGATTTAGGATTGCAATTGATGACTTCGGTAAAGGTTATTCATCATTAGCTTATTTGGCACAATTCCCCATTAACATCATTAAGATTGATCGTATCTTCACGCGTCAAATCTTAGTTAATCCCACGACACAGCATATCGTCAAAGCAACCATCGATTTAGCAAGACAATTAGGTTATGAAGTGTTGATTGAAGGCATTGAAGATAAAGAAACAGCCGATCTCTTAGAACGGCTGGGATGTCATTCAGCTCAAGGGTATTTCTTCTTGAAGCCTAAAAAAGATGATGAAATAACTACATATTTGCTCCAATATAGAAAATAAGACTCCTATTAACGTGATATGATTTTCGATATAACTTTTTTGGTTCTATTAAGTCCAGACGACAAACATTACACCATTATGGGTTTACTTTGTAATTTAAACCTATTTTGGTTGTTTTTTTAATTTAAACCTATTTTGGTTGTTTTTCTACATAGAAATGGTATAATAGAGTGGGGTGATCCTATGTTAAACGATATTAAAACAAAAAATATTCAACTTAGATATCCGCATAAATCATATGTTGGTGTAACAAGTAATAATTCTAAAAATAAGATCAGTTATACATTTGCTGCGGACATCAAGAACTCGCGATATGGAGATTCATCACGATGGGCAGATTTGACAGCACTATTAGAAAAATCACGCACTTTGTTGAATGCTATTTTTGAAAATAATCTTGAAAAGGAGATTGTATTTTCAGGGGGTGATTCGATACAGGGAGTATTTAATCGACCTGAACATGCTTATATGTACGGTCGTCTATTGCAAAAACTATTTTATCCAGAAAAAATTAAGGTCGGTATAGGTATTGGTGAAGTGTTCTCATATTATGAGGATAAAAACTCAAATTATTCAACAGGTCAAGCTTTTATCAATGCACAAAGTGCCCTCAATCGAGCAAAATCGAACGATATTGATGTTCAAATCAGTTCGTATGAATCCAATGTCGATGAAATCAATATTATGCTTGAAATGATTTCATCAATCCGTGGAACTCAAACCGATTATCAAAAAGAATTAGATCTTATGACTGAAATTTTGTTTCCATTTGTAACATTCAGCATGTATAATACAAGTTATAAATTGATTGAGATTATCAATTTCAAAAATAGTTTACCCACATTTAACATCACATCATCAACAGACTCTAGTGACACAAGAATAGATATTTTTATTAAGAATCTTGAATCTGACATTTCAAATTACATTAAACCAATTTTAATCAACAAGTATGTTAATAAAAACTTGATGGAATTGATTGAGCAAGCCAATGTATATGGTATACAATCTGATCTAGCATTGTTGACACAATCAACTAAGCAAAACATCTCGAAAATGTTTAATAAGGCAAAAATAGAACAGCTAAGAAAATATGATATTGTCATCATTAAAAGATTGGGGGATGTCAACAATGGAATTACTGATATTGAGCCATATACTAAGTGACTATTATGTTCAAAGTGACGCTATCGCTCAGAAAAAAGGTAAGAGCATCAAGTTTATGTTGTTTCATGTCATTCCTGTCCTTTTGATACACGTCATCATTCTTTACACATTTTATGGGATAAAAGGTGTATTTTCTGCTTTATGGTTATCCTTGTTTCATGTAATCATCGATATAATGTCATCAGGTCTTCTCACATTCAAGCTTTCAAAAAATAAATTTATCAATCATGTATTTGATCAAATACTGCATCTAATAACGATGATCATTATCTATTTGATGATGTTGAGTGGGATTGAGTATACTTCATGGATCAATCAGATGATGAATATCAATACTTACACATCTTATGGGATACAATATATTACGATAATCACTGCAATCCTATTTTTGTTAAAACCGATGCGAATTCTCATTGATGATTTGCTTGAAGAGAGTGTAGGATTGATCGAAAATAGTCAAGAACTTAAGAAAAGTTACTATTTAGGATATATCGAAAGACTGATTACATTTATCACAGTTGCAACTTTTAATTATATCTTTATCTCAGCGCTTATTGCATTTAAAACATGGGCACAAAGTGATAAACTAAGCAAAAACATCAACGATTTCTCAAAGCGTTATCTGATCGGTACGTTGGCAAGTATGCTATCAGCTATCGCTATAGCAATCATCGTTATTTGGTATCTTCAAAAGACTGGATTTCCTCTAGTTAAAATTGAGTAGTGAATAGAAAAGGGGACAAAAATCCCCTTTACTTTACTAAAATATGATAGCGATAGTGAATCGACTCAAATTGGGTTTGTCTTTCTGAAGTCTCAAAAACAGCTAAGAATAAGACAATCAAAATACTATAGGGCACTGCATACTGAACGTTATCAATCAACCCATGAACTTGAGATGCAAAATATCCAATCAAGAAGAGGAACTTTTCAAGGGTTGGGTTTTTAAAGATGTAGACTAAGATTTGGGTGTAATGAAGAAGAAGTGCAAGTAATCCAAAGATTCCCATGGCTGCTAATGCTTGAATGAGGGTGCTATGATACATGAAGATACGATTACCAAATAAGTTGCCGTTAGGATATTGATTGATGGATAACCATCCACCACCAAAGATTGGATTTTGCTTGAAAATCTCAAGTCCAAAAGTATAGATATCAATGCGTCCAGACGAGAAGGAATTCAAATCGTCACCTATTGATGCCATGAAGAAATCCCACCAAATATAGAAGACTTCACGCGTCAAATAGGCGATGGTTGCAGTAATGACTAAGAATATAAGACCATGTGTCAAGTGCTTCTTATTTCCCCTTAAAAAGAAAAATGCAATCACACCAAGTAATACAACGATATATCCTATAATTCCACCACGAGACTTTGATAAGATCACAACAGCCGTTGGGAAAATCATCAAAAACCATAAGAGATACGTTTGAGGTTTCTTAAAAATGAAATAAAGGTAACTCGGGAATGTTAATGCAATATAGAAACACATATCATTGATATTTGCCCAACCTAAATTTCTTCCCCAACCTGCATAGATGCGGTGGTAAATATCTAATTCAGGATTTAAGAGATATCCGCGATACAGATATAAACCAACTTCAGCTGTTAATAAAAGATTGACAAATAGCATGATTTTAAATAAATAATCAATATTTCCCTTCATGGTAGAAGAGTAGAAAAGATAAAGAACTAGATAAA
>CALKAH010000070.1 GCA_937983315.1 uncultured Acholeplasmataceae bacterium
CACCTTCATAAGGTGTACGATCTGTCTTGTAGACATCACAAATGAGTCTTGCAACTTTACCAGCATTTTGAACAACACTTTCCCATTCAAGAACTAACCATGTGGATAGATCAGGATAAAGATACATATCCGCTTCATCGATTCGAACAAATCCTTGAATCGATGATCCATCAAACATGATCTCATTTGCAAGTGCTCTTTCTAGGTTCGTCACTGGAATTTCGACGTTTTTAACGGTTCCAAGCATGTCTGTAAACTGCAGACGAACATAACGCACATCATTTTCTTTTGCAAGTCTTAAAATATCTGTTCTTGTGTAATTTTTCATCATAGATTCCCCTTTTATGTAAATAAAGTACGCTCAAAATAAAAAAATGTCAAGGACATTGACATTTTTTCTTCATTATTTACATTTCTTTACAATTCAGCTTTCTCGGATTTAGGTTTAATGTAGTTTTTCGAGTAATCTTCTTTATTGATTTGTTTGTTTCTTGCAATGGTGAATGCACCCTTTGGGATATTTTCTGTAACGGTTGAACCTGCGGCAATGAAGACATTATCTTCAACTTTAATCGGAGCAATCAAGTTGACGTTACAACCAACAAAGACGTCATCACCAATTACGGTTTGATGCTTATTCACACCATCATAATTAACAGTAACTGAACCACAACCAAAGTTCACATTCTTACCAATTGTAGCATCCCCTAAATAGATGAGATGAGCAGCTTTTGTACCTTCACCGGTTGATGACTTCTTCACTTCAACGAAGTTACCAATACGATTGTTGGGACCAATCACTGCATGATTTCTTAAGTGTGCAAAAGGTCCTACCGTGGTATCATGTCCAACTTCAGATTCTAAGATGATGGAGTGTCTGATTTCAGCACGTTCATGAATGATGGAATCGACCACTTCTGAGTTTGGTCCAACGATGGCACCTTTCTTAATGATGGTATTTCCAGTGATGGTCGTATTTGGATAAATCCAAACACCTTCTTCAATGACTACATTATGACCTATTGTAATGGTTTCTGGGTTAATCATGGACACACCTGCAAGCATATAGATCGGAAGAGCGTCGTGTAGGGAAAGAGTGTAGATCTCGGTG
>CALKAH010000071.1 GCA_937983315.1 uncultured Acholeplasmataceae bacterium
CAGACAACATGAAAGTTATACATTGGGATTGCTTAAAAACATCCATGATAAGAATCACCCACTCTATACATCCGATGTTCTTGCACTGCTTAGTTTGAATCCAACAAAAGATGCTTATAAAATCTTACAGTTTTTAAAGATGCAAGATGATGAAGAAAAGGTCTTTTTGATCGGTTCGATTTTAAGAACGTATCGTCCGAAAAAAGGATGAAAGAAAAACGAATTATGATATAATAAAACTTGAGGTGAATGATATGGCTTGGAGCAATGAAACCTATTTGATTGGAGAAAAAGTCAAGGTTGAAGGGGAAAAAGGTTTTGGAGTGATTTCGAGAATCGATGTCCCCAGAGGTCTTGTTTACGTCTTATTTAAGCGGATGAGAGAAGAAGCGTATCCTTATCCTGAAGCGTTTGACCAAGGGAAACTAAAACCTGAGGTCACACACAAAAAGTAAACACGGACGTGTTTCTTTTTTTCATATGAAACGTTTTTGGTTATTCTGGAAGAAGTTTTTCTTGATGGTCTGGGAGATCATCAAGAGTATGAAATCTGTTCGTGGTTTGATTGCATTATTCTTAAGTTATATGATCTTTCATGGATGGGCAGTTATCGTCTTTGTGTTGGGAACCATCACAGGAAATGCATACTTAATTGGATTAGGAACTGCAGTGATACTCTTCTGGTTTGGTCCAGGAACACCGGTGATCCCACTGATTATCGTCACAGCACTCTTTATTAAACGATATCTGTTACTCGATAAAAAACATCGCGTAAATCTACGCGAAAAATGGAAAGAACTCAATCAAAAAATGTCAGACGACTGACATTTTTTTTATTGTAATCATTGAGTTTATGATATGATAAAATTAACATAACAATCGGGGGGACAACCATGAAGAAAAAAATGATTATTGTAGAGATTGTTTTACTATTGGCAATGGGTGCATATGCCATCTACATGAATTGGGCGAAACAACCCAAACGCATCGAATTTAATGACATTATGGCAGACATTTATTTTGGAGGTACTGCTGATGTGATTGCAGAGATATCATTTACCATCGATGATGCAAGAAAATGGAATTTACCCGGTTTAACAGATGATATTATAGACCGTTTTGAAAAGAATGAAGTGAAACTCGATCCCACCCAACAAATGAAGATGACGTATGCATCCCTTCATGGGAGATCGGAAGAGCGTCGTGTAGGGAAAGAGTGTAGATCTCGGTGG
>CALKAH010000072.1 GCA_937983315.1 uncultured Acholeplasmataceae bacterium
AAACATTTAGGTATTCCGATTTGGGTTCCTGAGATCTTGATGAATGGTTATGTTCAATGGGCGATTGCAACCCCGATTCTCTTTTATGTAGGAAGACGATTTTTCTTTTCGGCTTATCATCAAATCAAGGGTAGAAATTTAGGTATGGATGTCTTGGTTGTCATAGGGACAACCGCTGCTTACATCTATTCCATCATCGAAACACTCTCCTATGATGAACATGCAAGTCATGTGATGCCTGAACTTTATTTTGAGACAACCGCTGTCATTATTTTCATGGTTCTCATTGGTAACTTCTTTGAAAATCGTGTGAAAGAAAAAACATCGGATGCTTTGCAAGCACTGATCAGTTTAGGTGCGAAAGAAGCCCGTGTGTTACGTGATGGAAAAGAAGTGATGGTTTCGATTGACCAGGTCCAAGTTGGTGAGGTTATGATCGTCTTAGCGAACGAAAAAGTTCCTCTTGATGGCATCATTTTATCCGGTGAATCTTATCTCGATGAAGCGATGATTACAGGAGAACCGATGCCTGCTTATCGAAAAGAAGGCGATAAGGTCATTGGTTCAACGATGAATACCGTCAATACACTCAAAATCAAAGTGACAGCTGTTGGTCGTGATACCGTTTTAGAAACCATCATTCAGACCGTTGAAGATACAGCGCTCATCAAACCGAAAGCACAGCGGATTGCAGACCGGATTGCTCATATGTTTGTTCCTGTTGTGGTTGTGATCTCGATTTTAACCTTTATCGCGTGGATCTTCCTCGTTCAAGGTGGTCAACCAATCGCACGAAGCTTTGCACCAGCGATAGCTGTCCTTGTCATCAGCTGTCCGTGTGCATTAGGGCTTGCGACACCCACATCGATCGCAGTAGGATCTGGTATAGCCTTTAAGGAAGGTATTTTATATAAAGGTGGCGAATTCTTTGAAATCGCCAATAAGATTTCAGCGGTTGCTTTTGATAAAACAGGAACACTCACCAAAGGTCATCCTGAACTTGTGCACACCGAAGGCGATGAAGATACGCTCTTACTGGCTGCATCTTTAGAAAAACATTCCAATCACCCCATTGCAAAAGCCATCACTGAAGCCTATGATGGTGAAGTTCTAGAAGTAGAATCGTTTGAAGTTTTAATGGGTAAAGGAATCTCTGGTGTGATCAATCATCAAAAAATCGTTGTGGGTTCACCCAATTTAATGAAAGAACTTGGCTACAAAACCGATGCATTTGATGCGAAACACTACCTGTCACAAGGAAATACCGTCTTCTATATCGCAAAAAACAGTCAAGTGATCGGTATGCTCGCGGTTGCTGATCCAATCAAAGAATCAGCCAAAGGTGTCATCAAGGAGCTTAAGCGACGTGGTTTAACGCCATACATGATCACAGGTGACCAAGAGCTTACAGCACGTGCAATTGCAAAAGATTTAGGTATCGATCACGTCTTTTACGAAGTTTTACCTCATGAAAAAGCAGAAAAGATTCACGCTATTCAACAAGAAGGAAAGATTGTTGCCTTTGTAGGAGATGGGATTAATGATGCTCCTGCATTAAAGATGGCTGATGTTGGATTTGCTGTTGGAACAGGTTCAGATATCGCCATTGATACCTCTGATGTGACACTCATGCACTATGATTTAGGTCTTGTCATCAAGGCGATTGATCTTTCTCTTGCAACACTCAAAAACATCTACATGAATTTTTTATGGGCATTCAGTTATAATATCATTATGATTCCTTTAGCTGCCATCGGGCTTTTAAACCCATCACTTGCAGGTATTGGGATGGGATTTTCGAGTATTATGGTTGTTCTCAATGCGTTATCGCTCAAATTATTTAAATTCAAATATAAAACGGAGGAATAAACAATGAAAGTATTAGTACCCGATATGTCATGCAATCATTGCGTGATGAAGATTCAAAAACAACTGATGATGGATGGTCTAAAAGCCAACGTCAATCTCGGTGATAAGAGTGTCGATTTTAAAAATGATGCAGATCTTCTGAAAGTCAAACAATCGATTGAAAAAGCAGGTTATACAGTTAAGTCATGAGAATCATTGGTGGGACACATCGTGGAAGACTTCTTCAACGTGTGATGAAAGATACGACACGTGAAACCGCAGACATGGTCAAAGAAGCTGTCTTTAATATGCTTGGTGGCCACACGTTTGGTGTCGTCTTAGATCTTTATGCAGGTTCTGGAGCTTATGGTTTAGAAGCGATATCACGAGGTGCATCAAAAGCCATCTTTGTTGATAAAGAGCGTCAAGCGATTCAAACGGTGATTCATAATGCTCAGACACTTCAAATGAGTGCTCAAATCGAAACGTATCTCATTGACGATATGACGTTTCTTCACACATGGAAAAAGGAGTCGTTTGATCTTATTTTCCTCGATCCACCGTATCAACATGCTGTTTATCACGATGTTTTGATTAAACTTGAACCTTGGATGAACGAAGATGCATACGTGGTGTGTGAATCTGATCGAAAGATAATACTCCCTGAAGTCATCGGTTCACTCACAAAAATCAAAGATAAAACGTATGGAATTAAGCGTATTACCATCTATCAAAAATAAAGGGCAAATCAACGTTGCCCTGTTTTTTTTTAACGAATCAATTTTTCTTTGATTTTTTCGACATCGCCACGTCTGAGTTCTCTTACCCACATCCGTTTGACGTGATATTTCTCAAATTCAGATAACAGATGTTCATAGCTCAATAGACTGACCTTTTCAAAGGGTTCACCAATCGAAACTTGATCACTTGTTGCTAACCAGAAGAGATAGTGACGAATTTCCTTTTTTTCGGTTGTTTCGATATATATCTCACCAATGCGATCGACGATGTAGCCTTCGTCATGATAAAAATCTTTGATATCTACGACCTTTATCGAACGATGAATACTTGCAGTATAGATTTTTTCTTTGTTTTTACCAACAAGTAAGACCACTTTTTCTTCGATGATTTTGTTAGCTTGTACATAGAGTATGATACCTAAAATGAACGCAATAAGTGAAATCCCCATGATCATATAACGCATCACATCTTGAAAGACAAAGTAACTTGAACTACCAGCAATCAGCGAACCAATCATCACAAGATAAGAGGTCTGAATATTCATCTGTTTGGTGAGCACTCTATTGGATACACCTTTGAAGGTTTGTCTTCGTTTGATCTTAATCATTGGCATGCCGCCACTGATCGAGATGAAAATCAACCCCGCAAACACAACCGGTCCCACACTCATGGTGATAAAAAGAACGATTTCTTGCCAGGTCAATAGACCTTCCGGGATATTTAAGAAGGGATAAAGGGATGCGATCAATAGTAAACCAAGAAGACCGTATGCGATTTTCTTTTTATAACCAAAAATACTATAGACAAAATAGATGGTAATAAAATAACCGACAGATTCTAAAACAAAGTTGATGAAAAATTGCATACCCACACCCCACATTGACGCCATATGATTCATTATAAATGAAATTGTGTGAATCTGTCAATGTATGGGAAATATCGCTTGTATTTTATGTCGTCTTCAAGTAAAATAGGTTTAGCATAAGTGAGGTGCATAGAAATGGGTTACATCGCATGGTGGGCTTTCGTCTTAATCTTGATTGGTGTTTTACTGGTCGGCGGCTTAGTTGGTTTTTTTGTAGCACGTGCCTGGTTTAAAAAATACTTGGAAAAAAATCCACCAGTCAATGAACGGATGATCCGTGAAATGATGCGTCAAATGGGACGTACGCCTTCTGAAAAGCAGGTTCGTCAAATTCTATCGTCAATGAATCAATATAAGTAAACAAGAAAGACATAGATTATGTCTTTTTTTCTCAAAAAGAGGTCTTTATGAAAACAAAAGAAATCGAACAGATTGTACATGGTATGCTTCATGTGGCTCGCCCACTTGAAATCAGTCGTGTTAGACATCTATTATCCGATGGTTCTATCGATGAGATTATCCGTGAGCTCAGTGTATTCCAAAATCCAGATGGTGGTTTTGGTCATGGTCTTGAACCTGACTTTTGGAATCCACACTCATCAGCAATTCAAAGCTGGGTTGCATGTAATATCATTCGCGATCATGCCATCGACCCATTTCATCCGATGGTTTCCAATTTGTTGGAATATTTAAAAGAAACCTTTGATCCCTCCATCATGAGATGGCATGCGATCGATAAGGATAACAAGAATCACCCCCATGCACCATGGTGGGCTGAAGAAGGTTCATCTTCCTCATTTAATCCATCAGCATCGCTTGCAGGTTTTGTTGTTAAATATGGTAATCCTATGGATCCTATGTATAAACTCGCAAAGAAAGTGATTGATGAAGCTTTAGTGTTTATTTTGAATGCTCAAACAGTTGAGCCCCATGAACTGCGTTGCTTGATTGAAATGATGAATGATATCACACTTGATTATCGAACCAACGCAACCTTCAAAAAAGCAAAGAATAACATGATTTTATTGATCGATAGGGCTATCGAAAACGATGATCAGTTATGGTTTAAATCCTATGTGACCAAACCAAGTCAACTCATCAAACATCATCCATCATTAGGCTCTGAAGTGTTTCACGATCAACTCGTAAGAGAACTTGATCTCGCCCTAGAACATCAAAATGACGATCATCTATGGTCCATCACATGGAATTGGATGCGAAAATATCCTGAAGCATTTGCTCTTGCTCAGAAACACTGGCAAGGCATCATCGCATATGACTATTTACGACTCATCAAAGATTTAGGTATACCTTTTGAAGAATAAGACATGCTGATGTATGTCTTTTTTTAAATT
>CALKAH010000073.1 GCA_937983315.1 uncultured Acholeplasmataceae bacterium
GGCGACCACCGAGATCTACACGCTTTCCCTACACGACGCTCTTCCGATCTTTATGGATATTGCTGTCTATGAAGGTGAAATCGTTCTTCCTTATTATATTGTGAATCAATTATTTGCAGGATCGAGTTATTACAACGTCTATTATAATTATGACGGTTTATTCGGTATTTATTCACTTCCTAGTGCTGGTACACCTGAGTATCGTGCCATTAAGGCAAGCTCCAAAAATAACACCGATATTCCTGCAGATCTTCTTGTTCATACCTTTAATATGCTCGCCTTCAATATGGATTATTTCTATGGTCTAAAAGATATCATGGAAGTTGATACATATTACGATGTTCTTTATGAACAAAGAAATAGCATTTTAAATGATGACCCCGAAGATTTCGATTATGCTATTCGTGATTTCTTATTAAAATCGATTGATGAACCCCATACAAGTTATGGATATCCTTCTTATTTCAACCGTTCAACATGGACAGGACCAGAACAAAATCAACTATCTTATTACGGCCCTCGTTTCCAACAATGGTATTATGCAGGTTATGTTGCTGTTGATGATGCGATTGAAGCGAAATGGGGAACAAATCCAGAAGGTGGATGGAATGCTTATGGCCCCAACCGTCCACGTTATTGGTTCTTAGATGATGTCACAGTATCCATCATGCTCGATGACTTTAATACTGCAGATATCGAAGAAAGTACAACATACGATGCTGTCATCGCAGAAAAGATGATTAAGTCTGGGGTGATTGCATCTGTCCTACCTGATCTTTTAGGTGGAAACAAGTATTTCTATTACAACTCTAGTGATGAAACCAATGATATGCTTGAAATTTTAGTCAAAGGTTTAACTGCGGATGCTGTCAATACTTATGGACAAGCACTCATTTCACTCGGGTATACATTTGTTTCTGAAACGACAACCGATCAAACCAAAGTCAATGGTTATTATACAAAGGTTGTCGGTGATGTCACATACATGGTTCAACTCGGATATAGCACCGATTTCAATCTCTTCTATGTTGGTATCAAGGATAAAGCACCAGCAGCATTTACTGATGCATGGCCATTTGTCGTTAACATCAATGATACCGTCGTTTCTGATAGTGCAGTTTATCTTGAAATGATTTTTGACAAGATATTAGCTGAACGCCCACTCATTGAAAATGTACTCTTAGATTTATCATGGAATACCGGTGGTAACGTTGGTGCACTCTATCGTATTGTAGGCTTTATTACTGATCAACCCTTTGCAGTCAGCGGTATCGATGGTGATACAGGTGGAGCATCAACCTATCATGTTCAAATTGATGGTGTTCCAAATTATGCTCATCTCAATTGGGGCTTACTCATTACTCCAGTGACCTTCTCAGCTGCAAACTCGATGGCAACCATTTTCATGGAAAATGATCTTGGTCAAATCATTGGCGTTCAATCCGGTGGTGGTGCGTGTTCAATTACACCTATCCTCTTACCAAATGGTACAGCATTCACCATGAGCAGTAATAATATCAATGCTTATCGTACAGGATCTGGCACAACAGAAGATCCATGGGTCTACGTGAATAACGAATTTGGTATCACACCGGATATCGTCATCCCCATTACTCAAATCTATAACGAGACAACACTTTTACAAGTCTTCGAATGAAAAATGAAACATTTTCTGCATTTTCATTGAAAATCGCTCAGTTATCTAGAATTATCGTAAGATGCTGTCAAAGAAAACGCTTTTATTTTCACAATTTTTGCTCATAACGTATATTTTTTAGTTTTTCTTTGGTATAATGATACAAAATCAATTATGGAGAAAAGGAGAGAGAAAATGAAATTTCCAAAACGATTTCTAGTAGTACTCACTTTGGTTCTTACAGGTCTTGTGCTCATTGCATGTAAGCCAGGTGAAGAAACAGTTGTAGACGCAAGCCCAACATTCGCAGGCGTCGGCGCAGCATCAATCAAAGTCTATGATGAATTTGATCCATTAGCAGGCGTCACAGCAACTGACCCAGAAGACGGAAGTCTGACTTCATCGATCAATGTTAAGTCTAACAACGTTGATAACACCGTTATCGGTACATATCAAGTTGTATACGAAGTCCTTGACAGCGCTGGAAACCGTACACAAGTCACACGTACAGTTAACGTAACCGCACTCGATGAACAAGATTACCCACTCGCACAGTATTTAAGTGGTGTTGATTTATCGAAACTTCCAGGTGAACAAAAAGCAATTTTATTCGCCGCTGCAGAACGTTATCTTCTTGACAATGTTTACGCAGGTGTTCCACTATACACCAGAGCTACACGTGTTATGTATTCGGATAGAGTTCAATTATTCAGCCCAGAATACAATGGTGTCCTCGGATTTGGTACTGCATTCTCACAACTTTCTGCTGATGACTCAACAGTGAAGATGTTTGGTGATACTTTTGGTACTGCCGGTGAATACACATGGAGAGCATCCTTTAACACTGACCCAACAGGATTGAACCCCTGGATGGCTGATGACTCCAACACAGCAACATTCACTGACCATTTCAATGGTGCACTTTTCGACTTCTTCTTTGACGAATCAAAGACTGGTTATGAAATTCTTCCAAGCTTAGCGAAGTCCGAACCAATTCCTGTTAACCCAACAGTGATCAATGGTAAGACTTATGCAAAAGTATGGCAAATTGAAATTCGCGATGATCTCCAATGGAAGTATCATCCCAGCACAAACGTATCTGCACTTCCTGCTGGTCACGAAGTACTCAATGCTGAAGACTATCTATGGACATGGCGTTATGCACTCGAAAACAACTGGTTCAGAGCAAGAACCGGTGGTGGTGACTTCGTGAGCCAAGGTATCAAGAACGCTGCTGAATTCTTAGCAGGTAATGCAACTTGGGCAGAAGTAGGTCTAAGATTAGCAACAGGTAAAACCAATACCATCGAACTCGAATATGTCAATGAAAAGAGCACATTCGAAATCAAGTATGGTTTTGCTGGCGCAGTTTTAACTCCAATCAACCAACAATTGTTTGAAGCACTAGGCGAACAATATGGCATGGATCCAACGAAAGTTGCATCTTCTGGTATCTATTATTTTGATACTTGGACTCCAGGTCAATTATTAACCTTCAAGAAGAACAGCCTCCATCCAGACGCTGCACTCTACAAGTACACAGGTTATCAATATCGTTATGTCAACGGTTCTGATAACATCTTCGCTGAATTCTTAGCGGGTAGACTTGAAAGTGCATCTGTTCCTGCATCACAAATCAATAACTACCTCAATGACCCACGTGTGAAGACTGCACCAGATGCAACCACTTGGAGACTCATGATTAACGGTTTCGGTTCTACAGATGCTCGCGATGCATACATCGCAGCTAACCCAGGCGTCGGTATCGATGATACTTGGGAACCAGAACCCATCCTCTCATACTTACCAATGAGACAAGCATTATTCTATGGCTTCGACAGATATCATGCTGCTGTTGAACTCGTTAAGCTCTACTTACCAGCTCACACCTTATTCGCACCAACATACTTTATTGATGCTGAATCCGGTCTATCCGTAAGAGGTACTGATGCAGGTCAAGCAGTCTTTGATGATTTCGGTGGTGGTTCTGATGGTTACTTCCCAGATGCTGCGAAGGATCTCTTCATCGATGCTGTTACTGCAGCAATCGCTGATGGTCATTATACTGCAGGTACTGCAACCAACTACACTGTCATTACGTTACAACTTTATTGGGCATCTTCAGGTAATACCTCTGCTCAAATGATGGTTGCTAACTTGATCGAACAATATGAAGCATTACTTGTTGATGATGTTAACTTCGTCAGACTTGACATCGTTGAAAACGACGTAGCGTTCCCCAATAACTACTACGACTACATGATGGTTGCTAAGATGGACCTCGGTATCGGTGGTATTTCTGGTTCGTTACTTGATGCTCCAAGCTTCATGGATGTCTTCTCAGATGACAACCGTGGTGGCTTCACATTGAACTGGGGTATTGATACGACTACTGCAAATATTCCTGTTGCTTATGAAAACTTAGAAGGCAAGATGGTTTATGAAAAGTGGGGATTCAATGCACTTGTTGAAGCATTAACAGGTCGTATCTATGTTAAGAATGGTATGGAACAAGAAGCATGGACCAATGCAACTGACTTGATCAATGCTTACCTAGACATGGCTGGTGAAGAACTTGAAACTTCATCTGATGGCGCTGAATTAGCTGGTTATGCATTACCAGATAGTTTTGAAGACATCATTGCAGACAACGGTTTTGACAGCCTCGAAGCGTTCATCGTTGTAACGAAGACTGGTAAGAACTACTTATTCGTCGTATCGAAGACTGATGCAGATTATAAGCTCTATCAACAATCCGCATTATTCACCACTGCAGCTGCAGCAATCTCTGCTGACTTAGCTTCATATGGTGCGTATGAATTAGTCACTTCTACTGGACCACTTACTGACGCTGAAATTGCTGCGAACGCTTATATCGCTGCAAACTACGGCTACACAACTGTTGCTGAAGTTGCAACTGATTTCGGTATTCCAGCACAATACACTGAAGTATTTGCGATTTCTTGGAAACGTGGTACTGCATCTGCAGGTACTGATGGTTACGTATTACTCCACATCGGTAACTACTACATTGCGGTAGCATGGCTCTAATCGCTTAACATCAAGTCTTAAAAAACAACCGTAAGTAAATAGCAGTATGAGGGGTGCCGTATTGATCCAACGTGATTAGTATGGCCCCCCTTATTACGCTTTTTTTATCATAGATTATGTGTTTTTTATCATAATTATGTGCTATTATATTCGCATCTTTTGCGTGGTGTAATAACACATGAAATATGATATAATAGAAAAAAATAGTAAGGAAGAGATGAAATGAGATCGGAAGAGCACAAGTCTGAACTCCAGTCACCGAATACAATATCGTATGCCGTCTTCTGCTTGAAAAAA
>CALKAH010000074.1 GCA_937983315.1 uncultured Acholeplasmataceae bacterium
CGACCACCGATATCTACACTCTTTCCCTACACGACGCTCTTCCGATCTTTTCGTTTTAAGAGCTGCTACAGTTGTGATTTTCTTTAGCTTGGTATACTTCAGCTATTCACCATGATGAGCCCTGTTGATTTGATTCAATGGATATCTGAACGTGTTAGCTTCCTTGGTTTGATTGCACCAGCCTTTATCTTTTTACTGATGATTTGGTTTGCAGTAATTATTCTAAAAGGTTGGAAAAATTTCGTTGAAAATGTGAAGTATATTACAGCGAATTGGGGAAGATTTCTATTCTTCATTATCCTGTTTATCATATTCATGTGGATATGGAACAGCACTATTGGGGGCTTAATATGACCATTGAAATGTATATCCAAAAAGTGAATGACGTCGTGACTGCCATCAATGATTTCTACGGTAAGTTTATCGTTTTTTATCGAAAAATCGCATTGGCCATCATGAAGTTAGTCAAATCATATCGATCGTTTATTTACCTTAGATATGATGCTTACAACAGGCTAAAGAAAAATCCAGTTTATAAGGCATTACGCCTAATGTCATTTCCATGGCACTACTTCTTTATTTGGGGATGGCGAATCTATCTGAAGCAAAAAAACAAGAAACTTATTTACGATGACCCAGGTGTTCACATCATCATTGGTCCACCTGGTTCTGGTAAATCAAGCTTGATGTATATGCTGATTGAACGGCTGCGTATTATTGAGGGAAAACCTTCCTATATCAATAGTGCAATTGAGAAACCCAGAATGTCTGAAGATAACGAATACAAATACAAGTACCATCCGCTTTATAAGTTTTCTGATTTCTTCAGAGATAGAAAAACCATCATGGAACCCAACGAGCTTCTATTCGCTTCTATGTGTGTCGATGAAGGCCATAGGTTATTAAATTATCGTGAGAATGGCACAACCGATTATAACGATCGCTTTGTACCATTCATGGATTATGCAGTACAAGTAAGACACAAGATCAAAAGGATCTATTTCTCAACTCAAATGGGTAAAGCTGATACACAACTTATGAATACATCACAAACCATTACTGCTCCAAGGGTAGACATTGGTTTTAAGTATGACGAATGGTTGTTTGAAAGTGGGTTATTTAGATTCAATATCCTTGGATTCCACATCGATGTTTATGATAAAGACATCAATGGTGAAAAAACAAGTAAACCAATCCGTTCATTCTACATTAAAAACGAGTGGGCTGATTTTGATTATTTTGATACATACGCCATGAAGGATTCCAATATTCACATTCCAAAGCATTACCCAACAAATATGGTTAAAGGTAGGTTAGTTCAATCATGATTATTTTAGCAAATATGGATGGATCCATCGCTGCGTTAGACAAAGCTTTATCGTTTATGATTCCATACTTCATGTTCACGTTCTGTTTAGCACTGCTTATCTTTGTTTTATTCTTACCAGTCATCCTATATGACAAGTACAATAAGCATAAAATCGATAAAGCTAAAGAGGAAAACAGGTTGATGAATGAGGATGTTCATTTCATTTATCAGAACAACAAGCACAATGAAACCATCAAGAAGCTTGCTGAAGAAACCAAAGAGCTGCTAAAAATAAAAGCGGTTCTGCAGGGACAAATTGAGGAACTTGAAGGCGACGTCAAAAAGGCTAAAAAGAATAAATAGTGCCAGTATATATTACGTATACTTTAGTATACGTGAATATAGACTATTCACTTATTACTTTGCGGATGTTTTCATGACATTGACGATCATAAAATTTCGTTCATCGAGGGGAGTGGTACCGTTTGGTCAGTTATATCATAATCATCAAAGTGGTTGCATCATTAATCATCGGAAGGTTCGTCAGCATATTGTTCATTGCTCGGAAGGGTTCGAAAAACAAGCCTGGTACCTTCACCATGATTTATTATTTGATGATGTTTGCCATCATGGCAGCTGCAGTCTGGATAAACTATTAAAGCCCTTCGATGGGCTTTTTAATTCTTTCATTGTCATTAAACGTTTATTTCATAAAAGTGTCATTTATGCACTCACCATAAGCGTCACCAGATGCTACCATGGCATTTA
>CALKAH010000075.1 GCA_937983315.1 uncultured Acholeplasmataceae bacterium
TATGAATGAAGGATGGACCTATGATGGTGAGGATATTGAACTTCCCATCGATTTAAATATCACGAAAAATACACCTTATACGATTGAAACGATACTCAATGAAGATTTTCATGAACCTAAATACGTGATGATACGCACATCGCTTCAAAATATCACAGTTAAACTGGATGATGTTGTGATCTACCAAAAAGAGTATGGGACATCATTACTTGAACCCTATGCATCGATGTGGCATCTCGTCTTGATGCCAAGACATGTGGATGGACAGACGCTTTCCATCACATTCTCATCACCTTACAGTTTAATGTCAGGACAAATCAATGAGATTTCTTATGGTAGCGAAGTGATGCATTACAATTACCTGATTAGATCCTATGGTACTAGACTCGTCGTTTCACTGTTGGTTTTTGTGAACGGATTAGTGGTTATGATCTCAGATAGTATCTTCTCGAAGAATCAAGATCGAGGATTTACTTATGCAGGATTGTTTGCTGTCCTATTATCTTTATGGATGTTTGCTGAATCACGGATGATGCAGTTTTTCACGGGAAGTGAACTCTTGATAGGTTCCCTTGCGTATCTTGCTCTTCCACTGTTTCCTATCCCTTTACTCACCTATTTGAGCAAATATGTTTTAAAGCATTTTCAAAAGGCTTTAGACGTGATGAAATACATCTTTATTGTCCATTTCTTTTTCGTATGCTTTGTCTATCTCATGAATTGGATGGATTTCTTTCAAACGGTTTTCTTTACACAGTTTTGGTTAGTGACAGCGATTATTTTAGCCATCATTTTATTGATCAGGGATGCAGTCACCCATCACAATCAAGAAGCCATTAAATTTATCAAAGCGTTTATGGTTCTAGCTATTTTTGCCACATTTGAACTTGTCGGATTTGCCTTGGGTGATTACCAAAGCACATCGATTTTCTTATCGATAGGTGTTGCAATACTGATGATCATTTTACTCATTAATTATCTTCGTTATGTGATTGAACGTATGAGATTATCACATGAAAAAGAACTCTATGAGAAACTTGCATATATGGATTACGTGACACAGGGACAAAATCGTCTTGCATTTGAACGTGACTTAGATGAAATCTTTAAGGATGCGACGAAACGCGAACAATTAAGACTGATTGTCTTCGATTTAGATGGCTTAAAGAGCATCAATGATGTCTATGGACACGTTGAAGGGGATAAAGCGATTAAACAAGCGTTTGATATCATCACCGAAGCTTTTAAAGATAACGGGATGTGTTATCGTATCGGTGGTGATGAGTTTGCTTGCCTATATCAATCTACGGATGAGATGATCTATGAAGAGAAAAAGAAAACGATTGATGAAAAGACACAAATCTTTGAAGATGCTACACCTTATCACTTTGGATTGTCTTATGGATCTGCATTGGTGAAACAGTTTGATATGAACAGTAAAGATTTGATGCATCTTGCGGATTTAGATATGTATCAGCA
>CALKAH010000076.1 GCA_937983315.1 uncultured Acholeplasmataceae bacterium
TGAACAAGAAGGCAATTTCATTTTGATTGATGCTTACTATCAACAGGGTTATTACATGGTTTATACACACCGTGATGACCAAGTGGGTTATTATGATGATACATCGATTGATTATATTGATGAAAACCAAGAACGGAGCATCGTTTATACCAGTGAACATGCAGCCCTATGGTCAACCCACGATCATGACATGCTTGTTTTATATATGAGTGAAATCGATGAAACACTCATCCTTGATCCCACAGATTTCAATGTGCTTGAACGATTAGTCATAGACAATCAGTCAGTCGATAAACGAGATGTTATTTTTGGTCATGAAACGATTTATTTTGTGAATTCATATGTTGGTCAAGAGACTTCTCATCAATCACTCTATTACCAATATTGGTTAGGTATCGAAGGTGTTCACTTGATGCATCAGCGACCCAAACTTGGAGAAGGAGAGATCTTTTATCATTATGAAACACGCCTGGGGACTCAAGTATCCTACATCCTTTTAAAAGGAAGACAAGATGCAGAACTTGTTATGAGTAAAATTCCCGTTGATTAAGTGAGGAAAAACCATGTTTAAACGCTTATATGTCAGAGGTCTTATCATCTCTTTACTCATCATTTTCGTAAGCTCTATTTTTGTATGGCAAAAGATGACGATGGAGAATCATATCAAAGAGATCATATTGAGTATACTGATTTTACATTTGTATTTGATCTTCGGATACGGACTCATGATGATGAATCGTATCATTTATTCAGAAGCATGGGCTGAATTTCGTATGTCAATTCTATGGTTCATGATGTTTATCTATGTATTTTCGATTGGTTATTGGTTTATCAGTCAAATCAGTGATCCAAATATCCCCTTTCACTTGTTTTCTGGTTTTTGTATGCTGATTATCGGTGCGAGTTATGAAAATCAGACGCATGAAGAGACAAAAAGAGAATTAGAAGTGGTTGATCCATTACCCGATGATCCTTTTGAGAAGGAGTTAAATCATGGAAAATCAAACATCAAAGATGATAACAATGGATTAAGTAGTTAAGTTCTAAACAAACGCTTGATTTGCATATTCCCTGTTTGAATATTCAACGATGATTCTGATGATAACACATCGATAGCGTGATGTCTAAGTATGCTATAATCGATAACAGGTAGGTATCCAACATGAAAACAAAACAAGCGATCTTATTAGCGATTTTAGCAGCACTTCTTTATGCATTAAGTACACCAATTGCAAAACTCATCTTAAATGATTTATCACCCACCTATATAGCAGCACTTCTTTATCTTGGAGCGGGGCTTGGGATGGGTGTTGTTGCATATATTAGAAAAAAGACAACATCGTATACGTATCAAGCATTTACCAAAAAAGAACTTCCTGCCATTTTAGGGATGATTGCTCTTGATGTGGT
>CALKAH010000077.1 GCA_937983315.1 uncultured Acholeplasmataceae bacterium
GAGATCGTATTCGGTGACTGGAGTTCAGACGTGTGCTCTTCCGATCTAAGACTTATCTTGAATCCAAATTTAACATGTCTGTTCAATGCGATCTGATTGAAGATCCCAACAAAGAACGCTATGAACAAACATTCTTTCATCGCCCAGAATACATCATCTCACGTGCTCAAAGTCTTGCAAGTTTATTAAAGGAACTCGAAATTAAAACGAAAGTCATTTTAAGTTTAATTGTCTATTTTGAACTTGAAGAAGAACTCGAAGCATTCAGTGAAGATCATCCAATCACAAGAATCGATGAACTCTCAGATGATGCATACTTTACAGCACGAATTGATATCCCATCGATCAATGTCGATTATATGATTGAATCGAAGATTAGAGAGATTTTACTGTCATTAATGATTCATCATGGTCATTTTGTTCGTATCTCTGTCTATTACTAGCATTCCATAGGAATGATGCGCTAACGATAAACGATGTTAGCGCTTTCTTTTTTCTTGACAGATGATGAATCTAGTGATATAGTGAAGGTGAACCTAGGAAGCAGCCGTGGAACCCAAAAGTATTGAAGAGGTGTCTAACAGTGTGGGTGTGTACCTCTTTGGTAATCCCGAAGCACTGACAAGTCGACACCACCGTTTGAACGTACATCGTTCTCACAGCTTTCTAGGCTTTTATTTTGCTTAAAAACATGCTATAATGTGGGGCAGTGAAAAGAGGTTGATCTCATGAAAAAAGAATATGTTTTACTACAAAAACTCTCCGAGGTTGCTGGTGTACCAGGAAATGAAAAAAAGGTCAGTCAACTCATTGTATCTGAACTGAAAGGACATGCAGATTCGATCAGCTATGATAACCTAGGCTCTGTGATCGCCAAAAAAGGAAACAAGGGTCCACGTGTCATGGTTGCAGGACATATGGACGAAGTCGGTTTCTTAGTGACGCAGATCACGAAAGAAGGATTTGTCAAATTTCAAACACTGGGTGGTTGGTTTTCTCAAGTCATGCTGGCACAAGTATGGGAGATTCATACGAAAAAAGGTGTCGTTATCGGTGTGACAGGCGTTAAACCCCCTCATATCATCCCTCAAGATAAACGAAATGTCGCCATTGATATACAAACCATGTATCTTGATTTAGGTGTAACATCCAAGGAAGAAGCTGAAAAACTGGGTGTTGAACCTGGTAATATGGTCGTTCCTCACAGCAAATTTCAGGTCTTAGGAAATGATAAATTCCTTCTCGGTAAAGCATGGGATAACCGAATTGGAAGTGCAGTTGTGATTGAAGTCTTAAAACGTCTTGAAAACCATGAGATCAATCAACTCTTTGCTACGTTCACTGTACAAGAAGAAGTCGGTTTACGAGGTGCGAAAACAAGCTCTCATGTCGTCAATCCTGAAATTGCAATCGCTGTTGATACAGGACTTGCTAACGATGTTCCCGGTGGTGAATCGCAAGAACAATCGCTCGGTAAAGGTCCTCAAATCTTCTTATATGATGCCGGATTAGTTCCCCATCAAGGCTTAAGACAATTTGTCATCCAAGTTGCTAAAGAGGAAAATATTCCTTATCAAGAACCTTTCTTAACCGGTGGTAGAACCGATGCAGGACATATGCATTTAGCCCATCAAGGCGCTGCATCACTATCGATTGGTGTACCAACACGATACATGCATTCACATACATCGATCATCCATTATGAGGATTTCGAAAATACGGTGAAATTAATGGTGGCTGTAATCAAGCGTCTTAATCAAGAAACCGTCAATCAAATCTTAGAACACTAGCACAATTCGTTGTGCTTTTTTCTTGCATTATCTTTTAGCTTCCTGTATCATATAGTTGAGTGATTGCTCAACTGAAGGAGGATACCATGAAATCATGTGGACCAAGCTGTCAATGTCAAATCTTTCATCAAGAAACACTGGATCAAGTGAAAGGCCATCTATATGATGATGAGACGTTCTTAAAGATGGGGCTTCTGTTTAAGATTTTCAATGATCCTTCTCGTTTAAAGATTTTAGAAGCGATTAAAGATCATGAACTCTGTGTATGTGATCTCGCATCACTATTGGGTGTATCAAAAAGTGCGATTTCCCATCAAATGACATTTTTAAAACAATACAAGCTTGTTTCATCGACTAAGCAAGGAAAAATGGTGTATTATAGGCTCTATCATCACGAAGTCAGAGACATGATTGATCATGCTCATCAGCTCTTGAAAGGAATCAACGTCCATGAGAAAAACCATCAAGGTTAGTAATATCACGTGTGCACAGTGTGCAAAATCGATTGAATCGTATTTTGATACGATGAACGATGTCGATGCAAAAGTCCTCGTGACATCCAAGAAAGTTATTTTTAATTACGATGAAAACGTTTATGATGAACGAGCTTTAGGTGATCATCTTCGTATCATCGGTTATTATCCAATTTTTAACAACGAAGAACAACAAAAGGCCAAAAGGAAAGATTTAATCGATTTAATCCTTGCTGCTATCTTAACATTCCCCCTACTTTGGACCATGTTCAAACATTTAGGTATTCCGATTTGGGTTCCTGAGATCTTGATGAATGGTTATGTTC
>CALKAH010000078.1 GCA_937983315.1 uncultured Acholeplasmataceae bacterium
CCACCGAGATCTACACTCTTTCCCTACACGACGCTCTTCCGATCTTACCATCAATTGCAATTCGTGAAGGTGTGCACAAATCACTTGAACAAACTCAAGAACATTTCATGGACCTTTATGGTAAAAAAATCAGGTTTTTTATCTATAGTTCGAGTAATCTTGGTCTCATTGACCAGTTCAGTAAAGATAGTTCAATCAATGTGATGATAATCAACATTCAAGCTTTCAATACAAGAGCTGCAGATTCAAGAAAAATCTATGAAGCACTAGATGATTTTCAGTCTAGAAGACCCATCGATGTTATTGCGAAAAATAGACCGATTTTAATTTTAGATGAGCCACAAAAAATGGGTGGTGATGCAACACAAGAATCCTTAAAGAACTTTAACCCATTGTTTGCTATCAACTATTCTGCAACACATCGAGTCCAACACAACTTAGTACATGTTTTGGATGCGCTTGATGCATATAATCAAAAACTAGTTAAAAAAATCGAAGTTAAAGGGTTTCAAATAAAAAACTTGAGAGGAACGAATGGCTATCTTTACTTACAAAAAATAGCTGTTTCTACCAATAAACCGCCAAGAGCCTTAATTGAAATCGAAATTGATTATAATAAATCTATCAATAGGGAAACGCGCTGGTTTGATGTGGGAGATAATCTTTATAACACTTCAAAAAATATGAATCAATACCAAAATGGTTTCACAATTTCAGAAATCGATCCTATCAATAATTCAGTCACTTTTCTGAATGGTGAAGTGTTGTCAGTTGGAAACTCAACAGGAGATGTTGCTGAAAATGATATAAGAAGAATTCAAATTAGAGAAACGATTCTTTCTCATTTTGATAAAGAGGAAGAATTATTTGAAAAGGGAATAAAAGTATTATCACTATTTTTTATCGATGAAGTTGCCAAATACCGTGAGTATGATGAAGATGGTAATCAATTGTTAGGTATCTATGGAAAGATTTTTGAAGAGGAATATCTAAAAGCACTTAATGCACGAGGGCTCCTTTTAGATACACCTTATGATAGGTATTTAAAGTCAATAGAACCATCGGCAACACATAATGGATACTTTTCTATTGATAAAAAAGGTAGATCTGTTGATTCTCCAGTTAAAAGAAATAGTGATGAATCAGATGATATTTCAGCATATGATCTCATTTTAAAAGATAAAGAACGATTGCTATCATTTGAAGAACCAACACGCTTTATCTTCTCTCACTCTGCTTTAAGAGAAGGATGGGATAATCCGAACGTCTTTCAGATATGTACATTAAAATACTCTGCAAATGATGTTCAACGACATCAAGAAGTTGGTAGAGGACTCAGAATCTGTGTGAATAAAGATGGCGAAAGAATGGATTCGACCGTTCCAAATGTTAGATTTCACCAGATCAACAAGTTAACTGTCATCGCGAATGAA
>CALKAH010000079.1 GCA_937983315.1 uncultured Acholeplasmataceae bacterium
CGATATCGTATTCGGTGACTGGAGTTCAGACGTGTGCTCTTCCGATCTGGACAGAACTGGGAGTCTAATTCTATTTCATTTCTACAGTTGCTACATTTCATACTATTTCGCCTTCCTTCTATTGTCAATCACAAACCAAAATTTAATGTGAACTCTTTTATTAATGCTTTCCAAGTTGTGGCTCGAGAAAATGGATACTTGTTTGTCGTTAAATACAGTTTGGCTTTCTTTCTACAAGTTCCTTTTTTTGAGTTCCTCATCATAATCAACAAGCCCTTTCAAAAGTTCCGCTTCCGCTAATCTTGTAATATAGAACAACAATGTCGATTAGAGAAATCACTTCATTTAAAATGAATTTATTGTATTCGATAGAACTTCTAAACAATATACCCTCCTCATTTTTTGATATTTCACTAAAGATCTCTAGCACGAGACTGTAATCACTGATGTTTAGTTCTTGCCTAGCATCCATTAAGTTGACTGTACTAAATACATTTTTTTTAAGACTTATAAATGTTTCTTTTCCTTGCTTTAGTCTACTGATTGAAAATATACCCATGTAATATTCACCTCTTCTAGATTTTCTTACTATTGAGATTCAAATGCAAATATTTCACTAGACAAGATATTACTTTTTGGTTAAAAACCTCAGTACTCTAGAGATACAGTTCAAACTCATATTAACGCAAAAGCGCTTCTCGAATCAAACCTAATACTAGCAAAAACAATCTCAATCTCTTAACACGGATTCTCTCCCAAGCAAGGCTATAGTATTAATTTAATACTATATTTTCATTAATTATAACATTTTCAAAAAGAAAGTAATATGCTTTTCTGATTTTTTACTTTTCTTTAGAAATACTTAGTCCATATTTTTTTTGAATGGAACAAAAAGATTCCTAATGGTACTTGTATGCAGTACATCACCTTGACTTAGTTTTATCTGGGAATCTTTTCTATATTATGTTAATCCAGGTACCTTTCGGATATTAATAATTTCTGACTATTCTTTTTCTGGCTCTATACCAAAGTAATCACGCAACACAAGATAAGCAGCATATTTCTTTGCACCCTTTTTTTGACGAAGAAAGTGCTGTTTTTTGGATAGACCAGCTTCGAACATAGCATGTGCATGACCACAATACTCACCATCGTCAAAATCTTGTTCTTCCGGACTATCGTATTATGGTAAGGAACATCTACCGCTTTCAGCTAATTCTTTTAGTGTGCTGACTTCATTATCCTACGTTAAATTTTCCTTGAACTCATCCATTCCATCTTCAATGTCATGAAGTTGATCGTCAATTTGAAGCATAAATTCTACTGATCTTTGGAGCTCATTTGGATCCAAATCAGTGTCGATTGCGATGGCACCAAGAATGGCTTCAAATTAATCAACTTTAACTTTTTCTTGATTCCATACCTTTTTTACCGATGTCAGTTTACCCCAAGTACATCAAGGTTTTGAAATCTAGTTCTTCAATTCTTCTAGCAAGATTCTCATTGCTAACGATTTCTTTTTTCAGTTCAGTAAAGTCTTGCTCGTTTCAATGAGCTATAATGAAGTACTCATCATTATCTTCTTCCTGATTATAATAATCCGTTTGAGATTTGAAAAATCCATATCTTTCAGCGATGACTTTGGTTAAGATCGGAAGAGCGTCGTGTAGGGAAAGAGTGTAGATCTCGGTGGT
>CALKAH010000080.1 GCA_937983315.1 uncultured Acholeplasmataceae bacterium
ATGATGGTAATGATGTCATTCAACTTCGCTACAAGAATAACACCTACATTGACACTATCTTTGATATTGGCAACCAGTTATTCCTCATGCAAAATGAACACTTTGTTCGAAGTGAAGATGTCATGAATGGCAATAGAACCTTTATACTCAATGAATGGGATGCATATATTCCTACCTACACCGCTCCACTGGGTATTCATCCGATTCAAAAGCCCACACTACTCGAAATTAATACAACCTACCTTAATAATAGTTGGGGTAGTACAACGGTCTCCGGGATGGTTGAAGTGGTCTTATCAAACATCTATGATGGTGATACAGCGGGATTTTCGCCAGGTTTCGAAGGTGATGCACGTGTTCGTTTCTTAGGCGTTGATACACCAGAAACCTATCCTGTTGCAGATCCATTTGGACCGGAAGCTAAAGCTTATACAACCTCCGTCCTCACCGCACCAAGCATCCAAATCTATCTTCAAAGTGACCCCTACTTAGGAGCAACCGAAACCTATGGCAGATCACTTGGTTATGTATGGGTCAGTGGTGTTCTTCTCAATTATGAAATCATTCGTCATGGATATTCCTATAATTATCTATCGACTGATACAAAACTTGTTTACGGCAATCGCTATCTCTATCGCTGGTTCCAAGATGCAGAACGTTATGCACGTGAAAACAAATTAGGCATTCATAGTCTATGAAACTCGTAGGACGCATTCTCTATGCACTCCTTGCTGTATTTGCCTTTTGGTTTGCGATTGATTATGCACGTGGTGCGATGACGATTCGTTATTTTGAAAACGAAGGTCAAACCGCCGTTGATGAAGGTGATGATGTCTTCTTTTATGGAAGTGCACATGATTATAATCAGCGTGGTTCACTGTTTACAACAAGCACCTCGGGGTATACGATTTCAATGTACGAAATTGCAGATGTCAAAACGAATCCAGAGTTTTCGGTGACATCGTATCTCTATATCATTTTACGTTCTGAAGATACATTAGATGATATATATTATCTCAATTTTATCGATGAAGATGCATCACTCGAACTATCATTTTACCCCTTTCGTACACTGAATATTCACATGATTCTCAATGAAGATCAAAATGAATATGGCATACTCGCTGAAACGATTGTTGAAGGACAGTTCACATCCATCCAGTTATTAGATACCTATAAAAATGTTGTATTTGAAGTTCCATTTGCTTTCGATGGATCGACGCTTGTCTTAGAAGATCAAATCACATCATACTATGAAACACATGAAGAACTCCCTTTTACTGCATTAACCGATCACAGCATTTATCCAAAAATTACACATGATTATTCACATTACATCAGTATCATGTATATATCGATTGCTGTTTATGTGGTTGTCTTGATCTTATCGACCTATATCGTTTTCTTTATGAAGAGAAAATATCTTGGTAGAAAGAAACCTTCAGACATTCTTTTACGCGAACAACACAAGTATAAAAAAGGCGATTGACATCGCTTTTTTTTCCCAACTATGATATACTATCATAATACGTAAGAAAGGATTAAGCGCCTATGAACATTAAAAAGAACATCTTACACCTCATTGAGTCTTACGATCAAATCATTATCCATCGCCACTTGCGGCCGGATATGGATGCGATCGGCTCTCAATATGGCTTGTATTTAACGTTAAAAGAGAATTTTCCAGAAAAGAGAATTTATGTTGTTGGTGATTCCAATGATATGGTTTATCTCGCCAAAATGGATCTTATTCCTGATGCTTATTACATTAATGCGCTCGCCATCATCACCGATGTATCGGTATCTCGGTTGACTAGTGATGAACGTTATAAGCTTGCGAATGACCTTATCATCATTGATCACCATCAAAACGATACCGATATTGAAAATGTAACCCTATTCTACCGAGATCCAACCTTTGCATCAGCTTCTGAGATGATTGTTGACTTCATCAAAGAAAACAATTTGCGGGTTACACCAGAAGCAGCCACTTATCTCTATGGTGGGATGGTGACCGATACTGGAAGATTTCTTTATTTAAACAATGCATCAAAGACATTTGAACTTGCTGCGTATATTACCAAATTTGAACCTTCAGTTCAAGATTTCTATGACTATATTTACACTGAACCCCTACAAAAAAGATTGACAAAGAATTTGTTCACATCGTTTGAACTCACTGAAAATGGTGTTGCTTATCGCAAGAATGATGCTGAACTCATTCAAAAAAGTGGACTTGAATTTCAAGCCATCTCGCGGGGAATGGTCAACCAAATGGCAGGTATAAAAGAAGTTCCAATTTGGGCTAATTTCACGGAAGATGTTGAAAACAATGTTATCGTCGGTGAATTCCGTGCGCGTGGTATCACGATTGTTGATATTGCAAAAAAATATGGCGGTGGTGGACATAACCAAGCGTGTGGTGCAAGCCTTAAAGATTGGAAAGAAGTCGACCTCGTATTAAAAGATTTAGATGAAAGGGCAAAAGACTATGCAAAGAATCTTAAATAAAATCAAAGCGTACCATACGATTATCATTCATGGACATAAACGTCCTGATGGAGACTGTTATGGTGCGCAATTTGGACTTAAAAATATCATTACATCATCTTTTCCTGATAAAAAAGTCTATGTTGTAGGTGAAACATCTGATTTTGTTGATTTTATTGGAAAGATGGATCAAATCCCCGATGAAACCTATCAAGGTGCATTATCGATCGTTGTCGATACTGCAGTTAAAGATCGCATCTCTGATCAACGCTACACCTTAGGACAAGAAGTCATTAAAATTGATCACCATATCCCTGTGGATAACTATGGAGATCTTCGTTGGGTAGACACAACCTTCCCATCATGTGCTCAGATGATCACTTACTTTTTCTACAAGTTTAAAAACGAACTTAAACTCACCGAAGAAGGAGCCATTGCACTTTACACAGGCATTGTGACCGATACCGGTCGTTTCCGCTTTAGAGGTGTCTCCAAGTTAACCCATCAACTTGCGGGTCTTCTGATTGAAAAAGGCGTGGATGTCGAATATATCGATCAAATGCTCTCTCAAGAATCACTCGAAATGATCGCACTTAAAGGTTATGTCTATTCAAATTTCGTTACCGCTAAAGGATTTGTCTACATCAAGATGACACGAGATGTCATCGAAAAATATAATGTCACTGATGAACAAGCAGCATCGAATGTTGGATTAATCGGTGGCATCGAAGGATATCCTGTTTGGGCATTATTTATGGAGTATCCGAACGAAATCCGTATTCGCCTTCGCTCCAACGGACCAACCATTGATAAACTCGCCAATCAATATGGTGGTGGTGGACATGCAAAAGCTGCGGGATGTAAGTTAGAATCATGGGAACAGCTCCCTCAGTTCGTGAAAGATGCTGAAGCAGTTGTCCAAGCGTATCACGAGGGTAAACATGTCTGATTCTTGTCAAACCATTCTCGTTGAAGCACCAAAAAGTCCGCTTGATGAGATTGAAAAGAGTTTAACAAAGACCTATCGTAAAGAGATTTTTAGACCTTTTGTTCAAGCGATTAATGAGTATGAACTCGTAGAACCCGGAGATAAGATCGCGATTGGTATATCAGGTGGGAAAGATAGTTTGCTGATGGCTAAACTCTTTCAAGAACTCAAACGTCACAATAAAATTCCGTTTGAACTCGTCTTTCTTTCGATGAATCCTGGTTTTCGTGATGTCAATCTTGATCTTCTCAAGACCAACTGTGAATATTTAAACATACCACTGACCATTCGAAATTCTGATGTGTTTTCAGTTGTTCAAAAAATAGCAAGTGAAAATCCATGTTACATGTGTGCCAGAATGAGAAGAGGATTTTTATATAACGCAGCGAAAGAACTTGGTTGTAATAAACTTGCGTTAGGTCATCATTTCGATGATGTGATTGAAACGACACTACTTAATGTCTTTTACAATGGAACCTTTAAAACCATGGTTCCTAAGATTAAAGCAGAAAATTTTGAAGATATTGAACTGATTCGTCCCATGATGTTTATTAAAGAAAAAGATATCATTCGATGGGTGAAAAAAAGCGGAATCCAAGCCATGAACTGTGGTTGTACCGTGGTTGCTGAAAAAACATCGTCGAAAAGAAGAGAAATCAAGCAGATGATTGAGGGACTTAGGAAGATTAATCCCAATGTAGATGCCCACATTTTCAATGCAGGACAAAATGTCAATTTAGAAGCTATTTTAGGTTATCAAAAAGGTGAGGATAAAGTTCACTTTAACACCCTTTATCGTGAGCGCAATCCAAAACCTAAAAAGGATGAAAAACCTAAACTTTAATGTATGTAAGGGAGGAAATACCATGTATTTTTATGATTTTAATTTGTCACCGCTCGACCTACTCCTCAAAGTGATTGTACCTCTAGTGATCGCATTTGTTGTTGGAGCATTTGTTGGGCTTGAACGACAAAATGTGGGGAAAGCGGCAGGATTATCCTCACATATTTTAGTCGCCATGGCGAGTGCTGGGATTGCGATTATGCAGCGTTTGATGTTTGAGCATCAACTGTTCCTAGAGTCAACAGGTGTCAATATCGATCCCGAAGGACAACGCGTGATTGCTCAAGTCATTACAGGGATAGGCTTTATCGGTGCAGGCGTGATCTTAAAAGACCAAACACAAGTCATTAAAGGCATCACCACAGCAGCAACCATTTGGTTTACTGCGATGACAGGATTAATCCTTGGCAGCGGATATGTCCTCATTGGATCCATTCTAGGTGTCTTTATTATTGTCTTTATTTTAGCGCGCGATTTCAGTCGCGGGTTCAACCCTCTCGTTCCAAAGGATAAACGTAAACCTTCAAAATCCGTTGAGGAGTAAACCATGAACTTTGATACGATTGCAGCGATTTCAACTCCGATTGGTACTGCGGGATTATCGGTTATTAGAATCAGTGGTGATCAAGCGATCGCTCTTTTCAACACGATTTTTAAAGGAAAAGACTTAACGAAAGTCAAATCACATACCCTTCATTACGGATTTGTATTGAACGAAGATCGCTCGATCTTAGATGAAGTTATGGTAGGGATCATGCGTAAGCCTAAATCGTTTACGACTGAAGATGTCATCGAAGTCACTACACATGGAGGTCTTTTAATTACACAAAAAGTCCTTGAACGTATTCTCTCATTGGGCATTCGATTAGCGAATCCTGGAGAGTTTAGTGAACGCGCATATTTGAATGGAAGAATCGATTTAGTCCAAGCCGAATCCATCATGGATTTGATCCATGCGAAAAGTGAACAAGCCTTGAAAATGGCACAGCTTGGTTTACAAAGACACACATCTGATTTAATCCGTGGACTTCGTCAAAAATTGTTAACATTAATCGCTCAAATTGAAGTCAATATTGACTATCCAGAATACGACGATGCCATGGTGATGAGTAAAGAAATCATTGGGCCACAAACCTTAACATTGATTGAAGAAATCAATCATATTTTAGATGAATCCTATAAAAATCAGCTGATCAAAGATGGTGTTAAAACAGTCATTGTGGGAAAACCCAACGTTGGTAAATCAAGCTTACTCAATGCTCTTCTCAACGAAGAAAAAGCGATTGTAACTGACATTGAAGGAACAACCCGCGATACCATTGAAGCCTACATCAATATTGGTGGTATCATGCTCAAACTCATTGATACTGCAGGTATTCGTGAAACCCATGATGTTGTTGAACGTATCGGTGTTGATCGCTCCATGAAGGCTCTTTCCGATGCAGAGCTTGTTTTACTTGTTTTAGATCAAAGCCGTGCACTATCCAAAGAAGATAAAGAACTCCTTGAGATCACAAAAGATAAGAAGAGAATCATTATTGCAAACAAAGCAGACCTTCCAAAAGCTCTATCCATGGAAGAAGTAATCAAGATTTCAACCATTACGAAATATGGACTTAAGGACTTAGAAACCGCCATTTTAAAGAAACTTAGCCTTGAAGATTTGACCTCTAGAGATTTCAACTACTTATCCAATGTTCGCCACATTCAGAAGGTCAAGGAAGCCAAAACCTCACTTCTCAATGTCTTGAAATCGATTGATCTTGATATGCCAGTTGATGTTTATGCCATCGATCTTACACAGGCATGGCGAGCACTCGGTGAAATCTTAGGTGAAAATTACGCGGATGACTTGCTCAATGAGCTTTTTTCAAAGTTCTGTTTAGGAAAATAAAACCCTAAATTCGTGCATGAAATAATGCCGATTATGTTATAATAAGTGAAGAAGAAAGAGAGGGTATTTTATGGCATACGTTGCTTTGTATCGTGCGTATCGTCCGAAAGCTTTTAGCGAAGTTTCAGGACAAAAAGTCATCATCAAAACACTACAAAATGCACTATTGCACGATAAGATTGCCCATGCCTATCTTTTTTCAGGACCTCGTGGAACCGGTAAAACAAGTATCGCGAAAATATTTGCTAAAGCGGTGAACTGCATTCATCAACCGAATAGTGAACCTTGTAATGAATGTGACATTTGCAAGGGTATTGATAACGGTTCAATTCCCGATGTCATTGAAATCGACGCAGCATCCAATAATGGCGTTGATGAAATCAGAGATCTTCGTGATAAAGTCAAGTACATGCCCAGTGTGGGACGGTATAAAGTCTACATCATCGATGAAGTTCACATGCTGACACCTGGTGCATTCAACGCGTTACTAAAAACGTTAGAAGAACCACCGAAACATGTCATCTTTATCCTCGCGACGACAGAAATCCATAAAGTACCAGCAACCATTCTTTCACGTTGTCAACGCTTCGATTTCAAGAATATTGAAACCTCAGATATTGTTGTCAAATTGACACAGATTGCACAAAACGAAAAGATCAATATCACGCCTGAAGCCATTTATGCAGTCGCTGAAAATGCTGAAGGTGGTTTACGTGATGCCATTTCACTTTTAGACCAAACCATCTCATTTGCAGGTACTGAAATCAACGAAGATGATGTCCATCAGGTTTCTGGTTCGGTTCAAAAGACTGCGATTATCAAAATGTTAACCTCCATCTCAAATAAAGAAATTCCTCAAGCAATGTCTGTTCTTAAGAACCTACTTGCAGAAGGTAAAGACATCACACGTATCGTCTACGATCTCATTCTTGCCCTTCGCGATCTCTTAATTGAAAAAACAACGAAAGTAGAAAAAGGTAAGTACGGAGAATTAGCTTCCATATTTTCAACCGATAAAATCTACTTCTATTTAGAGATCTTAAACCAACTTCAACAAGACATGAAAACCACCCATCAAAAGCGTGCTTATGTTGAACTTGCCATCATCAAAATGATGGAACATCAACAACTCAAGACACTGGACTATGATGGCGTCATTCAAGGATTAAAAAACGATATTCAAGAATTAAAAGAACACGCGCGTACACAACCCAAAACACCCGTGATCTCACCTGATAAGCGAAAACCCTTAGTGACAATCAAACACGTCGAAAACGTCTTAAACAACGCGGATAAAGATAAGAAAGCTAAACTTGCATCAGGTTGGTCTTCCTTAAAGGATTATCCAAAAGCCAATCTTAAACTGGTTGCCTACCTTCTATCTCAAGGTGAACTTGAAGCGGTCTCTGATACAATGCTCCTTGTTTATGATGACATTAAACTCTGTCAACGAATCTTAGAACCCGAAACAAAAAAGTTAGCATTAGAACTCTTTAACAACAAAACGCACCTCGTGGATGATATCATCGCCATCTTAAAAACCGATTGGCTGATTATCAAAGAAGTCTACCTTGATCTTTGGAAAAAAGGTCAAAAGAAACCTAAATTACCCCCGCATGATCTCAAGCTCTATGAAGATGATCAACCATCCATTGAAACAGAACCTGAAATCATTGCTCTTGCCAAAGATTATTTTGGTGATAAAGTTAATATAAAGGAGTAAAACCATGAATCCCAATATGCTCAATAAACTTAAGAAAATTCAAAAACAGATGATGGAAGCTCAAGAAGCACTCGAACGCAAGGAGTTCTTTGGTAAAGCATCTGGTGTGACTGTGATCATGCAAGGCACACGTCAAGTCATCGATGTTCAAATTAATCCTGAACTGCTTGAAGAAGTTGAACTTCTCCAAGATTCGATTTTACTTGCAACCAACGATGCCCTTAAACAAATCGAAAAAGAACAAGAAGAAACCATGGGACAATTTACCGGTGGCATGGGTGGGTTTGGATTTTAATGTATCCCACCATACTCAAGAAAATCATTGAAGATTTTCAAAAACTACCAGGAATTGGTGAAAAGACAGCAGAGAGACTTGCATTACATCTTGTAACAAGCACCGAATATGATGATCTCATCCTTTTCTCTGATCACTTAAAACGATTAAAGGAAGAAATTAAAACATGTTCCATCTGTCACATGATCACCGATCAACCCATCTGTAGTATCTGCCAAGATCAATCACGCGATCGTGAAACCTTGATGGTTGTTGCTGATGCGAAAGATGTGTTTCACATGGAAAAGATGAAAACCTACCACGGCCTCTACCATGTGTTAGGTGGATTAGTCGATTTTTCACGAGGGATCACCGATAAAGACTTATCGATTGATGCACTCGCGAAAAGACTTTATCAAATGAAAGAAATGATCATCGCCACTAACGGAACCGTTGAGGGTGAGATGACCGCAAAATTTCTAAAAACGTTATTTATGGATCAACCTTTGAGCATCACCAGACTCGCTTATGGACTTCCTGTTGGCGCCGACTTGAAGTACGCTGACGAACTCACGTTAAGCAAGGCTGTCGAAAATAGACAGAAGTATTAGGAGGTATCAACCATGTGGGAAACGATTAAAGGATTTTTTGAAAGTTTGTATGGTCGTTTTAATGGATACTTACAAGGCCTTTTGGATATCGATAACCGTTTGATCGGTTTATACAATGAATTTGTAGCTCCACTACCCGAATTGATCAAATTAGTCGGTATTGTCTTTGTGGGTTTCATTTTGGTGTTTGGGACGATAGGATTCGTCAAGAAGATGCTGAAACTGTTCATTGTACTCGCCGTCATTTTGGCCATCGTTTTCTTTATCACACGATTAAATCAATAAAAACTTGCAAAAACAAAACGATTAGTATACAATAGATACGGTTTTAGGAGGCACACATGACAGATAAATTAAAGACGTTAGCCATGCTCGATGTTGCAGAGGTTTTACTTAAAGAATCAGGCAAACCCCTTGCGATTCAAGACATCATGAAAAACGTCGCTGAAGTAAAAGAAATCCCCTTAAGTGACATCGATAAACTCACACAACTTTACATGGATATTACACAAAGTGCAAAATTTGTGTATTGTGGCGATGACCAATGGGATTTAAAAGAAAGAAATCTCGAATTATGGGATAAAGACGGATACGCCTTTGTTCATGCAGAAGATATCGAAGAAGATACCGAAGAAGATCTCGATTTCACTGAATTCGTACTCGAAGAAGAAGAGGAAGAAGTAAGTCCTGAAGAAGAAGACGATGAAGAAGTTGAAGAAGAAGATCTTGATGAGGAAATCAAAGAAGAAAAAGCCTACATTGATGTTGAGCTTCCTGTTAAGTCAACCGATGATGAGGACATTGACGAACCCGAAATCGAATTTGATGATGATGAATATGATGAAGATGAATACAACGACATCATGGATGATTTCGAAGATATGTACGACGAATAAATCGAGATGGGGTATACACGCTGTATGCCCTTTTTTCTCCGCAGAAAGGATGCTATCATGCCCTCTTGGTTAGAAATATTAGGCTATGTTGCCTCACTGATTGTTCTCATCAGTTTAATCATGAGTTCAGTCAAACGATTACGTTGGATTAACTTAATCGGATCACTTGTGTTTGCAGTCTACGGCTTTTTGATTGGTGCACTACCGGTTGCAATTATGAATTTAGGGATTGTCATCATCAACAGCTACTACTTGTATACCATGTATACAACCAAAGACTATTTTAAACTTTTAGCTGTTTCAGAAATGTCTTATTTCAATGTATTTGTGAATACTTATGAGAAAGATATGAAGCATTTCATGGCATTCGATGAAACGTTAGATGATCCATCACTCGAAAGACTCTTCATCTTAAGAAATACAATACCTGCAGGTCTTGTTGTTGGCAAACGAAACAATCAAACATTTGAGATTTTAGTCGATTATGTGACACCACAATATCGTGATTTCAAGGTGGGTTATTTCTTCTATGAAGAACAACAAGCCTTCTTCAAAGAAAAAGGAGTTACACGTCTGATCAGTAAACCTGGAAATGAGTCCCATCAACAGTATCTCAAAAAGATGGGATTTGAAGATGATGGTCACGGATGGTATATCAAATCGCTTTGATTTTTTCTTGTAAAAATCAGAATAAACGATTGTCTTTCAGATGTCATTTGATATAATAGATAAGGGCACACCATAGAGTCTCCTCAATGTTAGGGGACTCTTTTCTATTAAAAAAGGAGAAGATGAATATGGCGAAATACATCTTTGTGACCGGAGGGGTTGTATCCAGCTTAGGCAAGGGTATTACCGCTTCTGCGATCGGACAACTCTTAAAGAGTCGAGGACTTAAAGTCTTCATGCAGAAATTTGATCCTTATATCAATGTCGATCCAGGAACAATGAGTCCCTATCAACACGGGGAAGTTTTTGTGACCGAAGACGGTGCGGAAACCGACCTTGATTTAGGACATTATGAACGGTTTATCGATGAGAACTTAAACAGACATTCAAGCATTACTACAGGAAAAATCTATCAAACCGTCCTCAAACGTGAACGAAGAGGGGATTATTTAGGTGCCACCGTTCAAGTCATTCCTCACATCACCGATCAGATTAAAAAGAAACTCGTCGATGTTGCTAAGCATACACAACCTGATGTCGTGATCACTGAAATTGGTGGAACCGTCGGGGATATCGAATCATTACCTTTCTTAGAAGCCATCCGTCAAGCTCGCCGTGACTTTGGTTATCATAACACCCTTTATATTCACAACACGTTAGTGCCCTATTTAAAAGCAGCGAATGAAATCAAAACAAAACCCACTCAGCACTCCGTTAAGGAGCTGATGAGTCTCGGTATTCATCCTGATATTATTATGCTTAGAAGTGAAATGGCGATCAGTGATGAACAAAAAGAAAAAATTGCTTTATTCTGTGACGTTCAAAAAGATGCTGTTTTTGAATCTGTGGATGTTGATGTTTTATATGAAGTCATCGTTAACTTACACAAACAACATGTCGACGATTGGATCATCAAGCATTTTGGATATGAGCTTCCTGAAGCGAACATTCAACCATGGGAAGATCTCATCTATCGCATCAAGCACTTAGAAGGAGAAATCAATATCGCACTTGTTGGGAAATATGTTCAACTTCATGATGCCTATCTCTCTGTTTCTGAATCACTCAAACATGCAGGTTATTATCATAAACAAAAGATTAATATCAAATGGATTAATGCTGAAGAAGTGAATATGGACAATATTGAAGATATGGTCAAAGATTGTCATGGTATCCTCGTTCCTGGTGGATTTGGTGCACGTGCAACTGAAGGTAAATTGGCTGCAATCACGTACGCAAGAACCCATAATATTCCCTTTTTTGGACTGTGTTACGGTATGCAGTTATCGGTCATTGAATATGCACAACATGTGTTAAACATTGAAGGAGCTAACTCCACAGAAATTGATCCAAATACACCACATCCAGTCATCTCACTTCAACGAGGAAGACTCACCGATGAAGATTTAGGTGGAACCCTTCGTTTAGGTTTATATGATTGTGAAATCAAAAAAGGGACGAAAGCCTATAAGGCTTATCAATCGACACTCATCAAAGAAAGACATCGCCATCGTTATGAATTCAATAATCACTATTTGGAAGCATTTGAAGAATCAAAGATGGTGATTTCAGGATTTAACAGTGAATATCAACTCGTTGAAATGATTGAATTAGAAGACCACCCATGGTTTGTCGCCGTTCAATTTCATCCTGAGTTTCTCTCGCGTCCGCTTCGTCCTCACCCACTTTTTAGAGATTACATCGAAGCTGCCATTCAATACAAAAAAAGATAAGTTATGTATACGGTTACAATCCCCAATTTCATTGCTAAATGAAGGGGATTGTATTATAATAAGTGTGACAAAATTCCAAGGAGGAAATTTAAAATGGCCGTTGTATCAGCAAAAGACATGTTATTGAAAGCCCGCAAAGAAGGTTATGGGGTTGCTCAAATTAACATCAATAATCTCGAATGGACAAAAGCTGTGTTAACCACAGTTGAAGAATTGAAATCACCCGTTATTTTAGGTGTCTCAGAAGGCGCAGCAAAATATATGGGCGGTTATCGTACCGTGATGGCAATCGTGAGAGAACTTGATAAGTTCTATAACGTTTCTGTTCCTGTTGCCGTACATTTGGATCATGGAACCTATGAAGGAGCTTACAAAGCACTTGAAGCAGGATTCACATCGATCATGTTTGATGGATCTCACTATCCTTTTGAAGAAAACTTAGCAAAGACTAAAGAAATTGTAGCTGCATGCCATGCAAAAGGTGTTTCCGTTGAAGCAGAAGTTGGTGCTATCGGTGGTGAAGAAGATGGTGTGATTGGTATGGGTGAAGTTGCAGATCCTAAAGAATGCGCAGTCATTGCAGCAACCGGTGTTGATATGTTTGCTGCAGGTATTGGTAACATTCATGGTAAGTATCCTGCAAACTGGCCTGGTTTACGTTTTGATGTCCTCGAACAAGTTGCGAAAGTCACCCAAGGTGTTCCCCTTGTTCTTCATGGTGGCACAGGTATTCCTGCTGATCAAGTCAAGAAAGCCATCTCGATGGGTGTATCAAAGATCAACGTGAATACTGAACTTCAACTTGCATTCGCTGAAGCAACACGCAAATACATCGAAGCAGGTAAGGATTTAGATGGTAAAGGTTTTGACCCAGGAAAGCTTTTAGCTCCAGGCTATGAAGCGATGAAGAAAGTTATTAAAGATAAGTTGGAAATGTTTGGTTCTGTCAATAAAGCATAAAGCAGGTGATCATCATGCGTGATGAAAAAGTTTATCACGAGTACGCAAATTGGAAAATTGAAAATCATGAACTCTTGAAATATTTGGTGGAAAGCAATTCCGATTTGATCCTTCGTTTTAAACATGTCATCGATGTGACCGATTATCTTTATGATAAATTGATTGATGATGATACCTATACCGATGATGAAGATCATATCTTCGAAACCGGGTTTTATTACCTGTTTGATCAGATTGAAGAGATTGTCAAACTCTTGAAAAAGGCATATCAAAATAACGTACAAGATTTGGAAAAACGTGCAAAAGATGTCAATTTATTGTTATCAGCCATCGATTTCCAAAATGAGCTATTAGGTGTTGAAAATTTTGAACAAAAGGATATGGACCGCTTAGTTGAGTTTGAACGTGCCGTATTGGAAAAACTCGAAAAGAAAGAGATTGTTCCTCACGAAATGTTTCAACGACTTGATAACATGAGTTACGAGATTTTCAATAAACTCAATGTCGAGTATTATCCGATTGATGATATCTTCTTAGAAATTGCAGATGAATTAGGTATATTATAAAAAAACAACCTCACCCTTGAAAACATCATCGGTGAGGTTTTATTTTTGAGATGGATAATGAAGATCAAGCCATTGTATTGTCTCTTTCAATGTTTGATCAAGTGGTTTTGGAATGATATGCAAAACATCTCGCATTTTTTGCTGATCATAATGATAATTTTCTTGAATGGTCGTGATCATCATTTGTGAGTATTTTCTCGAGAATAGGATAGCAAGTCTGACGATTACAATGGGGAGAGGAATGATCCACTTCGGTTTCTTCGTCAACCGTTCGATTGCCATATAAAGCCCTTTAATGGTGATTTCATGGGCAGATAAAATAATATGCTCACAGATGGTTGATGTTGCACCTCTATATGCAGCTTTTGCGATATCTTCAACATCAATAAAGCTATATCCTCCATGAAGCGAGAACAGAAATTGATGTCTGATGACATGTAAGATTTCACGCCCAGCTGCGCTGGGCTTATAGTCATGAATACCTACAACTGCAGCGGGATATAAGACTATCCCATTTAAGCCTTCTTGGATTGCTTTTAATACAAGATTCGTGGCAATAGCCTTGGATGTTTTATAATACGATTTACTCTTTTTTTCATCGATCTGTAAGGGCTCTTTGATGAGTCCTCGTTTATGCTTTGGAATGACATCAACGCTTGATAGATAGATGAATCGGTTGGATTTTCTTTTTGCAATCTCAAGTAAACGTTTGGTTAAACCCACATTAGTCCTGAATGTTGTCAACGGTTTTTTATTCATCAAGTCGATGAATGCAGCACAATGGATAATGATATCATGTTCGTTAATTTCTTGTTCCAAAAAGCGATCATCAAATTCGTCATGCATCGCATAGGCGATCGTTAGACCTTCAAGCGATTGATCGAGTTTGCGAACAAGAACTTTCACCTGTTCACCTTGTTTTAATAAGTAACGGACAATATTGTTGCCAATATGACCTGTCGCACCTGTCACGATAAACATAGGTTTACTCATTTCTTAAACAGAGCATTGGATCTTTATTGGATGCAATGCGAGCAGGGACGATACCGGAAAGGCTTGTAAATAATATCGATAAAATAATCAAAGATAATCCCCATATTGGATTTAAATAGGATACATTAGGAATGGTCGTTAATCCCGCTAAAATCATATTAATCACAGGCATCAATACATAACCAAGAAGTACACCAAATAAACCTGAGAAGAAGCCAACCACACATGTTTCAGCGTAAAATATATGTCCAACATCTTGTTTTCTCGCACCAATGGCACGTAAAATACCAATTTCTTTTGTTCTTTCAATGACGGATGTATAGGTCATAATACCAATCATCAGGTTAGAAATCACAAGTGATAAGAAAGAGAATACCAATAAAATCACGGTTGTTGATTCGATCGCAATCCTCATCGTTGATAATCCAATCCCTGCAATATCAAGAGGTTCAATCGCATCATTGATGGATACCGCATCGTTATAGCTTCTTAAGTATCGCATGATGGCATCCTTCTGTTCAAAACTTGATGAATAGATCGTATAGGAGGTTGGATAGGTCGCATAGCCCAAATCTCTTAGGAGATTTTCGTGCTGTAAGGTTGATAGAGGTGAACCATCGATGACAGACGTTTGTTGAATCAACTGTGCTTGAACAATGGAAGAAGACTCAGCATTTTCCCGCATTAGAGCTCCAACATGCTCCATATAGTAAACACCTGTTCTCAAGTAATCAAGATTAAATTTTTCCTTAATGCGGAAAACACCGACAATCGTAATGGGTAACACATCGTCATGGTCAATAAGATCATCGATAGCCTGTTTCGTATAATTTGATCCATTCCATGAATAGATGACATCATTAGGAATCCAACGTAAAGATAATGCCGTGAGATCGTCGAAGTTGATGGGACTATCGCCACTGAAACCTATGGATTGCGCGACATCTTTTGATAATCTGTTATACCGGTCAACGATAATGATGGCTTCCATGTCATCATCAGAGGGTAGTCTTCCATGAAGTAAATCAAAATTGGTCTCGATATAAGTCCGATTGACATCAAGTTCCTGTATGGTATGTAGCGGGTCAACAATGTTTCCATCATTGATCACCGCAAACTGTTGCTCGATTCCAAAATCATAATGAATATGATCGTATGTTGAAGGATCCATGCCTTTCACATGCTCATAGTAATCTTCTGTTAATGTATTGACAGTTTGAAACTCATATTGAATATTTCTTGGATAAGCGACATCCACATCCGAAAAAACGGGAAGATTGGGTTGATATTTCTCATCAAAGAAGGGAATCACAACACTCACCTTTTCCACGCGAATGGGAAATGCATTGAGGGTTTCTGTTTTTCTTAACTCAAGATAACGATCAAATCCAGACGCAACCCCTAAAACGAGTGTAATCCCCATGATTCCTAAACCGGATGCTAAAACCATGAGTAGTGTACGATAAAAACGTTTAAAGAGATTTCGATAGGATAATTGAAAGGAAGTCCGCCAAGACATCTTTGTGCGTTTTTGAACGTGCTCAACGGGGTGATGGTTCACATCTTGAATATCAGAACGCAAGTGATCAGCGACAATTTTTCCATCTTCCATCTCAACAAGACGATCATGATAGATATCCGCGAGTTTTTGATGATGTGTCACCATGACTACAAGTCTTTCTTGACTAATTTCTTGTAAAAGATGCATGATATCATCGGTGGATTGATGATCAAGTGAACCCGTGGGTTCATCCGCTAAAATCAGATCAGGTTCCATCACAAGCGCTCTAGCGATGGCAGCACGCTGTTGTTGCCCACCCGATAATTGATTTGGTTGATGCGATAAATATTCACTTAATCCAAGTTTAACGAGCAATTCAGAGGCTTTTTCACGTTGAACGTCTTCAGAAAGTCCAGCAAGTTTTATGGGTAACATCACATTCTCTAAAATCGTCAAATGAGGAATTAAGTAAAAGCTCTGAAACACAAAACCCACACGTCGATTTCGATACGTATTCCACTGTTCATCGCTATAGTCTTTTGTGTCCATACCATCAACGATCATCTGACCTGATGTTGGATGGTCAAGCCCTCCCATGAGATTGAGCAGTGTCGTTTTTCCACATCCCGATGGACCAACAATAAAAACAAATCCCTTTTGTGGAAGTTCAAGTGATAAATCATTGAGTGCAAAAACGGTATGACCATCCATGGGATAGTGCTTATGAATGTGATGAAGCGTAATCATTGGATGTCCCCCTTGACTTAGTTCTATTATATATGAAAAGTATCAAACTTAGCTATCGAGGGCTAAACCGTTTACAATTTATGTATCAAAGACTATAATGAGTCTAAAGGAAGAGGTGATTTATACGTGAGAAAGTTCTACACACTTCTCATTGCGTTATTCTTAGTCTTCGGACTAGTTGCCTGCGGGGGTAACACTGGTGTTGATTTCCCAACATTTGATGAAGATAATGTTGTTGAATTGTCAGCTCAGGAAATGGTTACTTTGTTTGAAAGTATCGACTACACAACAGTTGATTCCGAATCTGTTCGTATCTCGACAAAAGGTCATATCTTTGTTATTGACGAAAGTGACCCAGAAGATACATATAGCACATGGCGTGATGAAACCAAGATCACGATTGATGCCGTTGTGTTCGGTTTAATCAGCGATACGATTGGTGATGTTTTAGTACACGCTGAAGGAACTGTTGATTTCTTTACATCCAGTTTTTATGAATCTGAATGGTATGAAGAAGATTCATCTCAAGCTGTTGAAGGAACGATGGGTCTGTACTTCAAAGATGGATATCTCTACATGAATGTTGATGGTACATTTGCTGAAGACGGTGCGGATCCTGAAGAAGCAGTCTTCAAACAAAAATTAAATCAACAAGTCACACAAGACATGTGGGATGAAGCCATGGGTCAAGCAGATCCAGATCAAATCGACAACATGGTTCCACAAGAAATTCTCGACATGCTCGAAAGTGGTGATTTTGATGAAATCATGGATGCTGTTCCTAATCTAAAAGTCTATCAAGATGGTAATACGTATTCAATCGTGTTCTCTATTACAAAGTCGATTGCACTTGATTCCATTGAAGACTTAATCGTTGCTTATGCAGAACAAATGGGCGAAACATTAACTCAAGCAGAAATCGATGAAATCGTTGAAGAAGCTGAAACACAAATCAATGCAGTTGTTGAACAACTTGAATTCACCTATGTCATTTCTATCACGGGAACAAAGATTACTCAGGTTGCTGAAATGCTCGTTTTCAAATCTGTTGATGGAACCATCGACATCGATCTAACCACAGTTATTGACTTTGGTGTTGATGCTCCTAAATTCCCAACCGATCTTGATGATTATGAACCTGTTGATGAGCCAGGTGAAGGCATCTTTGATGACGGAATGGTTAAAGAATAACTAAAAAAAGGGTTCACTCGAAGCGAGTGAACCCTAATTCTTTTAAATCATCATTAACTTGGATTTCCCTGATTGACGCGAGCTTTTGCTGCGTCTTTTCTTATTTGATTGCGTGTAACATATTCAGCATGTAATCCTTCATAATCTGTTAAGTAAGCTTGACGTGCTTCAGTTGTATCAGGTTGCGTCTTTGTACCGTTAGCAACAGCTTGTTCGTGAGCATGGACTTGATTCATACATGCTGCAGCCATTTCGTTTTTAATCGCTTGAGCATCCTGTTCACGTTCATGCTGATACGTATACATATAAGACTGATGTTGGTCAATGATGTGGATAACGAGTTCTTGAATAGGCATCATGAGAACTTCATCAAGTGTCTTTTCTGGGAATAATGCAAGATAGTTTAAGATCAGTTTTGCTTGACCTGCACTTAAATCGTATTCATCCATGAGTGCTTGAACATCTTCATCGATTTCACCGTGTTTAAGCATGACAACACCGAGTGCATGTTCTTGGAAGTACGCATTGAGTTGGAGTTCAACTTGATTTTGGAAAGCTGATTCTTCACCTTCATTCATATGTGACACTTGAAGAGCTACAGCATTATCAGCACGATCAACATCGATATAACCTGTTTGAACAGCAGCATTCAAATAGGTTTGAAGCGCTTGTTGATAGGTCTGACCAAGAAGAAGTAATCCAGCACCTACGATTTCAGCATCTTCATTTTTGAACATCACACTGATGACATAACCTTCTGGGTCAACCACAAATTCAGCTTGAGGATTGATATCGACAGATAAGACAAGACCTTGACCTTGTTGAACTTTATCTTTCGCTGCATCTTTACGTTCTTCATTTCGTGTGACGTATTCTTGTACTTTTGTTTCATAATGATTCATCCAAGCTTCAGCAACTCCCGTTAAATCGGGTTGTGTCTTTGTTCCAGCATCAACAGCATCACGATGAGCTTGAACCTTTTCTTGAACAGCTTCCTTCATTTGATTTTTAATCATTAAAGCTTCGGGTTCTTTTTCTAAACGATATTGAGCAAAAGCATTTAATTGGAATGCTGCAAGTGCTTCGATGAGTTCGGTTGATGTAAGAAGTAGCGCATCTTCCACAGTTTCTTCTGGATATGCTTCAAGATAAGATAAAACGAGTTTTGCATAACCATAGGATACGCCATATGTATCAACAAGCATTTGAATATCATCATTGACTTCAGCTTTGTTAAACACAACAGCGCCTAATGCGTTTTCCTGAAAATAGGTTTGTAACATCGTTTGAACTTGATTTCTAAATGTTTCATCGAGATCACCATCGAGGGATCCTGCCATGAGGGCAACACCATTATAACTGCGTTCAACATCAATATAACCCGTATCAACAGCGGCATTCATATAAAGTTGAAGCGCTTCTTGGGTTGTCTTTCCGATTAAATCAAGACCAGCACCAACAATCTCAGCATCTTCGTTTTTATACATGACACTGTAGACATAGCCATTGATATCAACGATCAGTTCAACTGCAGGATTGATATCGACAGATAACATATAAGGAACATGAAGGGATAATTTCGCTTTCGCTTGATTCTTGCGTTGTGCGTTTCGTTCAATATAATCTTCCTTCATGCCTTCATAATCGTTTTTATATGCAGCTTCGACACCTGTCATATCAGGCTGAGTTTTTGTTCCTGCTGTCACAGCAGCACGGTGAGCTTCGACCTTTTCTTGAACCATCGACTTCAGTTCATTTTTCAATTGAATCATGTTGTCTTCACGTTCATTTTGATAAGTGTTCATCCAGGTTTGATGTTTGGTTGTTAATGCATCTGTAAGTTCTTTTGGTGTTAATGCAATAACATCATCCAATAAAGCATCAGGATAAAGTTCGATATAACTCATCATCAATTTTGCAAGGCCTAAAGAGACATCATGTTCTTCACTAAAGGTGATCAAGGCATCATCAACTTCACCGTGGTTCAAGACAACCGCACCAATCGCTTGTTCTTGAAGATAGGTTTGCAGTTGAACTTTAACTGCTTCACGGAACTGATTTTCTTCATCTGTTTTACCGTTAGCAGCCATCAGTGCAATGGCTTGATCATTGACTTCAACATCAAGATAACCGGTATCGATGGCTTGTTGTATCATGAGATGAAGTGCATCTTCATAATGCAAACCGATGAGATCAACTCCAGCAGCAAGGATTTCAGCATCCTCATTCTTCAACCGAAAAGTTTTAACTTTTTCTTCATCATCAAGAACGAATTCAAAAGATGGATTCATTTCGACGGATAACAACATATCTGCAGATGTTTCGGGTATCTCATTGTTTGTACACGCCACCAAAAATGCAAGTCCCATCACGAAAGCTAGCATCAATAAGACTTTTTTCATGGTTTTAACCTCTTTCTTCCCCTCACCTAACATACCGATGAAGGTAGTTTAATTATTGGAAAAAGTATAAAAAAAGTCAAAAATATGCGAAAATAAGGATTGAAGTCAAAAATTTCAGTACGCATTCAGCATATAATCATCTCGAAAGGAAGATAGCGAAGAACCAAGAACATGCAACACGTATCCAACTTGTTCAAGATTACATCAAAGAACATATCAAACAAAAAATCACGCTTCACGAACTCGCCCGTGTTGCTGGGTATTCCCCTTCTTATACCGAGACTTTGTTTTATGCGCTAACAGGTAAACAACTCTTTGATTACATTCGTCAGCTTCGTTTGACTGCAGCTGCGAAACAGATGAAAGATCAGAGACACCTCAAGGTTCTGGATGTGAGTCTAGATTATCTCTTTGATTCACACGAAGGATTTACTCGCGCATTTACCAAGCAATTTGGAATTCCTCCTAAACGGTATTTGAAGAATCCTATACCCATTCCATATTTCATTGATTTTGGTGTCATGGGGCGCTATCTTTATGAAAAACAAAGAAAGGAAAGAAAAGAAATGTCTACCCAAACCATTTTTGTCCAAGTGATTGAACGACCCAAGCGAAAAGCCATCATTAAGCGTGGAATCCAAGCTGATGAGTATTTTGCATATTGTGAGGAAGTCGGATGTGATGTATGGGGTATTTTACAAAGTGTCCCGAATGCACTCTATGAACCCGTAGGATTTTGGTTACCCCAATCGATGAGAACACCAAACACCTCGGAGTATGTCCAAGGTGTGGAAGTTCCTGAGACCTATCAAGGCATTATACCTGAAGGGTTTGAACTGATTGATCTGCCACCCTCCTTGGTGATGATCTTCCAAGGTGAACCTTATGAAGAAGAAGCATTTATGGATGCTATAGGCGCTGTTTGGGAGCATATTGAGAAATTTGATCCTAAGCTTTATGGTTATACCTTTGATCTTGGTCAACCGCGATTTCAAATGGAACCCAGAGGATATCGTGGATACATCGAGGGAAGACCCGTTAAACCTCTATAAATCAAAAGAGTCAATCACGAGGATTGACTCTTTATCTTATTAACGATGTTTTAAATGGGGGAATAAAATGACATCACGGATATTGGGTGTATTCGTAAGTAACATCACGAGACGGTCAATACCGATGCCTAATCCACCTGTTGGAGGCATACCATATTCTAAGGATTCAACGAAGTCAACATCCATTTCAGAGGCTTCATCATTACCGAGTTCTTTTTCTTTGAGCTGTGCGACAAAACGTTCTCTTTGATCAATGGGATCATTGAGTTCGCTAAATGCGTTTGCATATTCACTTCTCATGATAAAGAGCTCAAAACGATCAGTAAAACGTGGATCTTGATCATTCTTTTTCGCAAGTGGTGAGATTTCAATCGGATGACCATAGACAAAGGTCGGTTGAATGATGGATTCTTCACAGAATTCTTCAAAGAATGCTTCGATGATATGACCAATCGCAAAATGCTTTTCGACATGAATGTTATGCTTTTTCGCGATTTCTTTCGCTTCTTCAAGTGTCATATGTTTCCAAAAATCGACACCACTCATTTCCTTAATCGCATCCACCATGTGCCATCTCTTCCATGGACGTCCCATGTGAATGACTTGATCTTGATAGGTGATATCATAAGTACCGAGGGTATCAAAGGTCACTGTGGATAGAGCTTCTTCAACTAA
>CALKAH010000081.1 GCA_937983315.1 uncultured Acholeplasmataceae bacterium
ATCAGTATCCCTCTCATTATTCAAACGTTCTTCATTTTCTTCATCGCGTATGGAGGAGCAAGATGGTTAAAATTAAGTCACGATGTTGCAGCTCCAGCTGGCATGATAGGGGCAAGCAATTTCTTCGAATTATCCGTTGCTGTTGCAGTCGCCATTTTCCCTTTGAATCCTGGAGTTGCACTTGCGACTATTGTAGGTGTTTTAGTCGAAGTTCCTGTTATGTTAATCCTTGTCAAAATTGCTAATCAAACCAAACATTGGTTTCCAAAAGGAGAAATGAATCATGAAAAAAGTTAGAGTTGCTTACGTGTGTGTTCATAATAGTTGCAGAAGCCAAATGGCAGAAGCGATCACGAAAGTTTTAGAACCTGAGTTTTTTGAAGCTTACAGTGCTGGAACAGAAACGAAACCCAGAATTAATCAAGATGCGGTACGAACAATCAAAAACCTCTACCATGTTGATATGAACTTGACGCAACATTCAAAACTGATCGATGATATTCCTCAAGAACTCGATGTTCTCGTGACCATGGGATGTAATGTAGAATGCCCCTTTATCCCGTGTCAACATCGTGAAGATTGGGGTCTTGATGATCCAACAGGACAACCTGATGAGGTCTTTTTACAAACCGCTCAAACGATTAAAGAAAAAATGCTTTCATTGAAAGCACGCATTTTATCGGGTGAAATCAAGATCAAATAAAAAGGCCAAACGGCCTTTTTACATATTCATCATTAAGATCATCACAGAATAACTTGCAATTAAAGCGACCGTATTGGCAATGAGTGCGTAAAGCATCGCTCGGTTTTTTGATCGTTCAGTCAGATAGAAACGATAAATGATAATTTCCGAAAGGAATATCATGGCTTCACCGACGATAAGCACGAAGATTTCACCGATCACAGGAAAAATAAAATACTTGGCAGCAAACATGAAACCAGTTAATAAGATTTGAGTCACTAAGTTCACGAAAACAACCAATGAAAAACTTTTCTTTTTTATATAACCAAAGAGAAATAACACGATAATTTCAATGAAAATCGTACCTACAATACGTAATGCTAGTTCGATCGACATGGTTCGAATCGGGAATATTTCACGAACGCGACCCACGTTCATTTGATCGATCGATAGATCAACGCCTGTGACATCAAATGTCACTTTACTATTGAAAAG
>CALKAH010000082.1 GCA_937983315.1 uncultured Acholeplasmataceae bacterium
TAGACATCACCATCACCATCATCAAACAAGGGTTGTTTCCTAAGCAATAGCTTAACGAGATACGAGCCCTTCTCTTGTTGTTGGGCTGGTATTCTATCACAAACATATACATCGGATAGATATCAAGTCTATCCGATTTTTATTATGTTGGTCGAAGACTAACATAAAACCACCTGCTATGCGGGTGGACTCAAAGAAGCGGAAGCGTTGAAAAAAAGAATCCCCTTGATTGGTATAATGGTAATGACCAATTGCCTTACACCAATTAAATCAAGGAGGATTCTATCACCAATGCCAAAGAGGAATGATGACACTAGTAGTTTATCACATACGAAATGGAACTGCCAGTATCACATCGTGTTCACCCCGAAGTATCGAAGAAAAGCGATCTATGGAAAGTTGAGAGCAGACATCGGAAAATATTTGAGACGACTTTGTGAATACAAAGGGGTCGAAATAGTCGAAGCGCACGCGATGAGTGATCACATTCACATGCTCGTCAAAATACCACCTAAAATCGCAGTGAGTTCGTTCATGGGATATCTCAAAGGGAAGAGCAGCTTGATCATCTTTGACGAGCATGCGAATCTCAAGTATAACTATGGATCCAGACACTTCTGGTCAGAAGGGTACTACGTTTCGACCGTAGGTCTAAACAAGAAGGTCGTAGAGAACTACATCAGGAACCAGGAGCTCGAAGATCAGGTGCAGGACAAGAGAAGTTTGAAGGAGTACAAGGACCCGTTCACGGGTAAGTAAGGGTGTCGAAGGCAATTGGGCCATCAAAAAGGCCCTCAAATGGGGGCCGCCAGTAACCAGCCTTGTAGGCGTGGCGAAAAACCACCCCTTGCGAGGGGTGGATTTTTATTTTTTCAAGACCCCTATCTTTTTTCACGAAATTGAAAAAACCAATCATAACGAAAGCGCATACAAGATTTTAATCTTGGGTTGCATTATAATAGACGTATAACGAGGTATAGCATGAAACAGATGGCTATAGGTATCATGAGTGGCACCTCATTGGATGGGATTGATGTTGTTGTTGCTAACATCGAAGGGACATATCTCAACACAAAGGTAGAGATCATTGCCTTTCAGACCATACCTATCGATGAACCCTTAAAAGAAGAAATCAGAGATCGGAAGAGCGTCGTGTAGGGAAAGAGTGTAGATCATGGTGGTCGCCGTAT
>CALKAH010000083.1 GCA_937983315.1 uncultured Acholeplasmataceae bacterium
GATCGTATTCGGTGACTGGAGTTCAGACGTGTGCTCTTCCGATCTAGAAGAAACATCATAGGTGTTGGAGTTGATGCTTTAGGTGTTGAACGTGACCAAATCGGTCATCCGACACATCATATCCTCATGGATGCTGGTGCCATCATCATTGAGGGATTAAGACTCCAAGAAGTTCCACAAGGATCGTATCAGATGTTTGCTTTACCCATCAAAATGAAGGGGGTAGAAGCGTTGTTGTTATCGGTGATTTTGGTGGAGGGTTATCATGATTCGATGCGCAACATTCGCTGATCTTGATCAGATATGGCAGCTTCGCCTAGAAACGACTGAACTCCTTAAAAAGCGTGGTATTGATCAGTGGCAACACCAAAATCCAACCTATGAAACGTTTAAACGTGATATTGAAGGTGGCGAATTTTATGTCATGGAGCATCAAGGTGAAGTGATTGCGATGATTGCGATCAAACATGGTATTGAAAAGACTTATAACATCATTTATGATGGCGCTTGGGGTTATGATCACCCATACATAACGATTCATCGACTTGCGGTCAAAAAAGAGTATTTAGGTCAAAACATAGCTCGAGAGCTCCTCCGGTTTGCTGATCAACTCGCCATTTCATCACACACGTATTATATTCGTATTGATACATACATGACCAATAAATATGCGATTCGCCTATTCGAATCTGAAGGATATATCCTCCGCGGTTGGATCATGCTTGAACCTGGTGAAGGTGATTTAAGACGTTTAGCGTTCGATAAGTGGGTGGAGGTAGAAAAATGAATATTTATGTCGACACATCAATCCTCAAGGATTATCATATTGAGCATTTAAAACAAGCATTTCCTGATCAACATTTTATTACGGATGCTGAACAACGATCATCTGCATCCATCGCACTCCTCATGCCAGGATTTGCGAAAGCTTCATTTTTAGATGCGATGCCACAACTTGAGTTTGTTCAACTATTAACAGCAGGCTATGATACCGTCGATTTATCATACTTTAAAAAAAGACATATACGCATTGCGTATGCGAAAGATGTTTTTAGTATTCAAATTGCTGAAGATGTTTTTGCGAAGATTCTCTACTTAAATCGTCATCTAGGCTTGTATCATGATCAACAAAAACTTGCCCAATGGAAAGTCATTCCTGTCAAGCATGATATCCACGGTTCGACTGTTGGCTTTATTGGTGCTGGATCAATTGCAAAAGAGATTGCGATGCGTATGAAAGCATTTGGAGCATATACGATGGGTTATCGAAGAAGTAAACATCATGATCCTGCATTTGATGAAATGGTGTTTGATCAGATAGGATTCGAGATCGGAAGAGCGTCGTGTAGGGAAAGAGTGTAGATCTCGGTGGTC
>CALKAH010000084.1 GCA_937983315.1 uncultured Acholeplasmataceae bacterium
ATCGTATTCGGTGACTGGAGTTCAGACGTGTGCTCTTCCGATCTATCGATGAGCATGTTATTCATGATCGCTTTTATTATGTCATATTAGTGGTCAAGCGTGGAACCATGAAACTCAATCATGAAGACCTCTATATCGGTCCTTTTCTTAAGCATAAGCCTGAAACAAAATCTTATGTCGAGCATCGTTTAAGACAGCTTAAAAAGATCATGGATGTTGCAGATGAGATGAAGAAAAAGGCCCTTTTTGATGAATGGAATACCCTTAAAACGTGGCTAGAGGATAGGGTATCAAAAGATTAATTTTCTTTACTTATTTCACTTTTTCATGTAAAATGAACAATGTATATGACGATTAATCAGGAGGACTTCACGTGAAAGAATATCAAACATTACAGAAGCTTGACCGCTCACTACAAGCATTTCGCTTATCCGGTATTTATAAACGCTCACAGACCAAATTATCTGATGCAGATATCATGGTCATGTTTTGCGTAGCATTTTGTGATACGAATCAACGACTCATGCTCACTGATGTTGCGAAGACACTTCGTGTGACACTTCCTGCAGTTACACATAAAGTGAATGATTTAGTCGCAAAAAAATATTTGGAAAAAGAAACATCAAACAAAGATTTACGTGTCACTTACATCCGTTTAACACCAGCTGGAAAACAGTTTGTTGAATCGATTCGTGATGAGTATTATCAACCACTCAAAGCATTAGTCGATCATATTGGTGAAGAAGACACGAAGAATCTCATGCGTATCTTAGATAAAATCAGTGAAATGGGAAAGATTGCTTAATCTTTCTTTTTCTTGCAGAAGAGGGATAATTTGCTTAAGACGTTACGTTATTTAAAGCCATACCGATGGGGTGTGGCGCTTGTTTTTACACTGGTCGGGCTACGAGCTTTTTTAGACTTGTTACTTCCCAATTTATTAGGACAAATCGTCAGTGAAGGTTTAGGTTTAGGTGGTGTTGTTACTGAGCCTAATTTGAATCGTATTTATTATTATGCAGGTTTAATGCTTCTTGCAACACTCGTATCGATTGGGATTACGATTTTTGGTGGATACATGGAATCGAAGATCTCAGCTGGATTTGCCAAAGATTTACGCCGAGCAGTCTATCAAAAAATTGAAACATTCTCGCTTCGTGAAATGGATCATTTTACGACATCATCGTTGATTACACGTACAACCAATGATATACAACAACTCCAAGGTATCGTTCATATGCTTCTTCGCATGATCATCTTAGCACCTCTTTTAGCGATTGGTGCGGTGACATTTTCTATCATGCAGCAACCGACATTATCGATGGTCTTAATTGCATCGATTACAGCATTAATCACGATGCTCATCATTGTATTCTCGATTACGATGCCTAAATTTCAGTTGGTGCAACAGATGGTCGACCGTCTGAATTTAGTGACGCGAGAAAACTTGACAGGACTACGTGTTGTACGCGCATACAACACTCAAGAATTCCAAGCAAATCGTATTGATGAAGCATCGAAAGAATCGATGCGTTTAAACATTTTTGTTAACCGAGTTTCATCGATCATGTGGCCATTTATGGGTCTTATCATGGGATTAACAAGCTTGATTATCGTTTATATTGGTGCGCGCCATTTTGTAGGCATTGATGGTTTTTCTCCAGCGTCGCTCATGGCACTGATGCAATATGCAATGCGTGCTATTATGGCATTTATGTTTATGTCATTTATCTTTGTCAGTATTCCTCGTGCAGCCATTTCAGCACGACGTATCATGGAAGTTTTAGAGATGGACATTGAAATTCATGATCCAAAAGAACCGATTAATCTACCTGAACATATCCATGGTGAAATCACGTTTAAGGATGTATGTTTTCAATACCCAGGGGCTCAAGAACCTGTCTTATCACGTGTTTCATTTACCGTTAAACCGGGTACAACAACAGCATTCATAGGTTCGACTGGATCAGGTAAGTCGACATTGGTCAACTTAATCCCACGTTTTTATGAACGGACATGTGGTGAAATCTTAATCGATGGTATCGATATTAAAGATATGCGTCTTGAAGATCTTCATCATATCATTGGATATGTTCCACAAAAGGGTATTCTTTTTGGTGGTTCGATTGAAGATAATATCTTATTTGATGAACGTGCAGAAAAAGAGATGCTTGAAGAAGCAGCAACCATCGCACAAGCACATGACTTTATTTTAGAGATGGAAGATGGCTATCAACATCAGATCGCTCAAGGAGGTACGAACGTCTCAGGTGGACAGCGTCAACGTTTATCCATCGCACGTGCCATCGCAAAAAAACCTCCCATTTATATCTTTGATGATTCATTTTCAGCACTCGATTATAAGACCGATCAAACCTTAAGAAAGATGCTTAGTGAACATGTGACTGCAACCAAGCTGATCGTTGCACAGCGGATTAATACCATTCGTCATGCCGATCAAATCATCGTCCTTGACCAAGGAACAATAGAAGGTATCGGCACCCATGAAGAATTGATGAAATCATCGAAAGTTTATCAAGAAATTGCATCGTCACAATTGTCGAAGGAGGAACTCGCATGAATCAGTCACGTGAAAAATCATCCTCAACTGAACAACGTCCGATGATGCGTGGTCCCCGTGGGATGACCTATATGGGAAAACCTCAAGACTTTAAAGGGACGATGAAAAAGCTTTTAAAATATTTACGTCCTTATCGTTTTCAAGTGTTATCAGCAGGGATGATGGCGATTACTGCAGCACTCTTATCGGTCTTAGGACCGTGGTTTTTAGGGCTGATTACCTCAGAAGTCGCACGAGCATATAAGGCTGCAGATGGTGTCTTTGAAAACATTCAATTTGGTTTAATCCAGATCATCGGACATTTCAGAGTCTCGATCGGTGAGATTGCACTCATGATTGTTGGTGTTCATCTCTTATCGGCCTTGTTTAACTATTTTCAGTCATTTATGCTAATCGGTATGACGCAACATTTAACGTATGGTATGCGTAAAGAACTATCAGCGAAAATCAATCGTTTACCACTTAAGTATTTTGATAATCAGCAGTTTGGTGACCTCTTAGGACGTGTCACCAATGACGTTGAAACCATCAACATTACCTTGACACAAAGTATTGCAGAAATATTCAGATCAATCGCACTGATCATTGGGATCTTTGTCATCATGATGTTATTGAGTTTGCCCTTGACAGGAGTCGCATTAGTGACGACAATTTTATCGTTTATTGCCGTTCGACAGTTTGTTAAACTTTCACAAGGCTACTTTAGAAGCCAAGCAAAATCATTTGGTGAACTATCCGGTCATATCGAAGAGACCTACAGTGGACATACAGTGGTCAAAGTATTTAATCATGAACACAAAGCACGAGCTAACTTTGATCGAATCAATCACGATTTATATTCAAGTGCGGTGAAGTCACAGTTCATTTCAGGGATCATGTTTCCGGTTCAATTATTCTTTGGTAACATCGCGTATATCGCGATTGCAGTTGTGGGTGCTCTCTTGGTTTTAACCAATAATCCAAGACTTGCTATTGAAGTAGGTATCATTCAGACATTCATACAATATATCCGTCAGATCAATCAACCCATTCAACAAATCGGTTCTATCGCAAACGTTCTCCAATCCACTGCTGCAGCATCTGAACGTATCTTTAATCTCCTTGGTGAACCTGAAGAATCGAAAGAAAGAGAAGATTTAAAAACGCTAAAAACGATCAAAGGACATGTCGTCTTTAAAGATGTTCATTTTGGATATCAAGATGACATCGATATCATTAAAGGTTTCAATGCAGAAGTTAAACCAGGTCAAAAGGTTGCGATTGTAGGACCTACAGGTGCAGGAAAAACAACCATGGTTAACCTTCTGATGCGTTTTTATGAAATCAAATCAGGTTCGATTGAAATTGATGGCGTTGATATCAGAAATATGTCAAGAAGTGATTTGAGATCACTCTTTGGAATGGTGTTACAAGATACGTGGTTATTTGAAGGAACCGTTAGAGAAAATATCATGTATGGATCACCTGATAAAACACATGATGATATGATTCGTGCTGCGAAACTCGCACAAACCCATCACTTTATTGAATCACTGACGGATGGTTATGATTTCTTACTCAGTGAAGGCGGATCCAATATCAGTCAGGGTCAACGACAGTTATTGACGATTTCACGTGCAATGCTTGCTGATCGTCCGATGCTCATTTTGGATGAAGCAACATCATCAGTTGATACACGTACCGAAGTCTTAATTCAACATGCGATGGAAGCATTGATGAAAAATCGCACCAGTTTTGTCATCGCACACCGCTTATCCACGATTAAAGATGCCGATGTCATCTTTGTCATGAATGATGGAAATATCATCGAACAAGGTAACCATCTCGAACTCTTAGATAAAAAAGGCTTTTACGCGAAGCTTTACTACAGTCAATTTGAAACGAATTAACACTTGTAATTCAGCACTGATTGCGTTATAATAATCAATGCTGACTTTCAATGGTGCACTAGCTCAGCTGGATAGAGCAACGGCCTTCTAAGCCGTCGGTCGGGGGTTCGAATCCCTCGTGCATCGCCATAAGGCTTTAACAGAACCATTTCGCTATGGTTCTTTTTCTTTGTGTAAATAATAGGCCGTAGGCCGGGGTGGCCTACGGTCTAATTTGATGTTCTATGAACCGAAGACTCTAAAGTACTCGTTTCTCATAGATTGTAAGTTAACGTGCAAATATCTTTGTGTGGTTGTTATACTTGTATGACCTAAAAATACTCGTAGCATCTCTATGTTGCCGTTAGCGTTAATAAAATTCGTTGCGAATGTATGACGCCATTTATGCGGTGTTATAGAGTTTTTCGTTTTAAGCGACTTTTGCAAGTTTTGACAGATTTTCTGCACACGGTCTAACTTAAGTTGTTCTCTTGTGTTTAAATCGATAAATAGTAGACCTGTGATTTTTTGACTCATTACATACTTAGTTAGCACGACTAAGGTTTCTTTTGAGAAAAACACTACTCTCTCTCTAATATTTTTAGTCTTTTTTACTAAAATTGAACTATCGTTGATATTAATATCATTGACATCTAAAGACAGCAACTCACTAATTCTTAGACCTGTGTCTAGTAATAATCTAAACATTAGGTTGTTACGTAAGTGTTCTGGCATCATCTCTTTATCGTAATAACTAAAAACTTGCTTGATTAAGTCACTAGATACTACTTTCACCATTTTTGATTTTTCTCGCAGCTTTTCGAAGACTAGTTCAATTTGACATTCACTCTTTAATGCGCGTAATAAAAGTTGAACATATTTATTTATTGTACTGTTTTCGATATTAGGATTTTGTTGCTTTAAATAAACAATAAAATCTAGTATCTGCTTTCTGTTGACATCGTTGCAATCTATGTTTTGAAAGAATGTCATTATTCTCTCGCTTTTACCTAAGTCGAATCTATACGTAGCTTCAGCTTTGGTAATTTTAACGTACTGCAAGTACTGCTTTAATGCTTCTTGAACCTTCATTGCGTCTACCTCCTCTCTCTAAAAATTAAATTTGGTTTAAAGGTAAACATTATTACTCTCTGAATTTGGAGTTAACTGATTACCTTATGATGTCAATAGTGAGATCGGAAGAGCACACGTCTGAACTCCAGTCACCGAATACGATCTC
>CALKAH010000085.1 GCA_937983315.1 uncultured Acholeplasmataceae bacterium
TTTGATTCATTCAATGGTGAAGCCTTCTATAACGATAAAATGGATGCTGTTGTTCAAGAACTTGAAGCTAAAGGTTTATTAAAGGTCGATCAAGGTGCAACCATCGTCGAACTCCCCAATGATCTACCTCCTGCTCTCATCAAAAAAACAGATGGTGCAACCCTCTATATTACACGTGACCTTGCTGCAATCATGTATCGCCACAAGACCTATCATACAAACCGTATTTTATATGTTGTGGGTAATGAACAACAACTGCATTTTAAACAACTTAAAGCGGTCACCGATCTCATGGGTTATCATTTTGATCTTGAGCATATCAATTTTGGTCTAGTCTTAATCGATGGAAAAAAGATGTCGACACGTGGTGGAAAATTCAAACGCTTAGAAGATGTCATCATCCAAGCAATCTCGGATGCGAAACAAGCAATTGTCGAGAAGAATCCCAATCTTAAAAACCAAGATGAAGTCGCCAAAGCTGTAGGTGTTGGTGCAATTATCTTTAATGATTTAAAAAATGAACGTCATTTGGATGTTGATTTCAATTTAGCGAATATGCTTAAGTTCGAAGGCATGACAGGACCTTATCTCCAATACAGTTCGGTACGTATTGAATCGATCTTAAAAGAAGGTCATTTAAACGAGAATAAAGTTGATCCCATCTATTACACTGAAGATCACTATTTTGAAGTCATTAAAATGCTTGCCCAATTTCCAAGCGTTATTGAGCGTGCAAAGGATAACAATGCACCCAATTTGATCGCACGCTATATCACATCACTTGCTCAAGGATTCAATAGTTTCTACGGCAAACAACGGATCTTAGTCGATGATGAAGGACAAAAACAAGCGAACCTTCATTTCATTAAAGCGATTCAGATTGTCATCAATGAAGGATTGAGACTTTTAGGGATTACTGCACTCAAGGAAATGTAACAAAAAAGAATTGCAATCCTTGAAATTCCATGTTATCATAATTTTGCTGCAACAAAAGACGACTCATGTCGTCTAAACCCCCGCGTGATGAAATTGGTAGACGTGCCAGACTCAAAATCTGGTGGATGTATAATCCGTGCTGGTTCGAGCCCGGCCGCGGGGACCATCTGATGAATAACAGTACTTTGTACTGTTTTTTTATACGTAGACGACAACTTTCTTTATGCTTCGAACGTCAAACAATCTCTCATGAATATCTTGCATTTTTGGTCATTTGTGCTAAAATAACACCGAATGGAGATGAAGACATGAAAGAAAGAAAAGTGAAAAGTTTCATCATGACCACGATGAATGGGATGGTTTATGGTTTATTTGCAACCCTCATTATCGGTGTCATTATCAGACAGATTGGTACACTTCTTGATTTAAGTTTATTGACGGATGTCATCTACCCTCGTTTAGCCACACTGATGGGTGTCGGCATTGGGATTGGGATTGGCATTAGCCTTAAAATGAATGGTCTTAAGCTCGTTGTTGCAGGTGTTATCGGTGGGATTGCTTCAGGTTTCACGATGCTTCTTGATGGCACACTCTTAGTTGGTGTTCCAGCAAATGAACCTGTTAAAACGTATTTAGTCACGATTTTTGGCATCATCATCTTAGAAAAAGTGCTCTCTAAACGTACACCTTTTGATATTCTGCTTGTACCTTTATTTGGTGTTTTTGTCGCTATTTTATTAACCATTGTCATCGGTGGACCTATTCGAATCATCATCGATTATATTCAGTAAGATCGGAAGAGCACACGTCTGAACTCCAGTCACCGAATACGATC
>CALKAH010000086.1 GCA_937983315.1 uncultured Acholeplasmataceae bacterium
ACACAAACTCGTCTTCGGCAAATCAGTTGAAGGTACAGTGACCATGTTTGTTGCTTCACTGGTTGTTGCCTTAGCTGTTGGATTATTCTATTACCCAGTATGGACAGCACTGATTTTAGCAGTTGGTGTCAGTGCATTTGCGACACTTATTGAACTCTTTACACCTAAAGGACTTGATAACATATCGGTTCCTTTAAGTGCTTCACTGATTTACTATCTCTTATTCTTAGTGTTCTAGTCGAGGTGACACCATGTTTTTGAATGCCATCATTGGTATCGGCATCAGTTTATTGATTGCTGGATTAGCATATCTTAAAAAATCACTTGATAAAAGCGGACTATACACAGCGACTATTCTTGGTGCTGTGATTTATGCGTTTGGTGGTATCGTCGTTTGGGGATCTCTCATCGCATTCTTTATTTCATCATCACTGATTACGAAAGTTTCTGAGAAAAGTGAGAAGGAAGAAAGTAAAGGTCGAAATTACATTCAAGTGCTTGCTAATGGATTAGTTGCTGGGATATTTTCGATTCTATACTACTTTTTACAATTGGAAATATTCTTGATTGCTGCCGTTGTATCGATTGCAACCTCAAACTCAGATACGTGGGCATCAGAGATTGGACGATTATCTAAAGGAAAGACCTTCTATATTTTGAACTTTAAGATTGCTCCTAAGGGAGTATCTGGAGCAATATCGGGTCTGGGGACATTCGCATCAGCATTAGGATCATTATTTATTGCAGGTGTTTTTCTAGGGCTTTATGCACTTGTTTTCGGACTTGATTTTACGCAGTTTATGTTCTTCGGAGCAGTGATTACGATCTGTGGATTTTTGGGTAATTTGATCGACTCCTATTTAGGTGGATCGATTCAGGCAAAGTACCGCGGTATCGAAACAGGTACCTATACAGAAAAGGGATGGCTTCCTAATGAAAAAGTTGTTTTAGCATCAGGATTAGCCATGATTACGAATGATGCTGTCAATCTTTTATCGGGTTTAGCAGCGTCGATATTGACTGTTGTTTTATTCTTATAATATGAATGAACATCGTATACAATCTTTAAAAAAAGGAATATATCAAGATGGACACTATGTGCTCTATTGGATGCAACAATCTCAAAGAGTTCACTATAACCATGCCTTGATGCACGCGATTGAAAAAGCAAACGATTTGGGTCTACCAGTCGTTGTTTTTTTCGGTTTAACACCAACGTATCCTGAAGCTAATCGAAGACATTATCAATTCATGATGGAAGGCTTAGTTGAAGTCAAAAGGTGGATTGAAAAGTTAGGGATGACCTTTGTCTTTCGATTGGTATCACCAGAAAAAGGTGTCTTAGAAATTGTCAAAGATGCAGCATATCTCGTGATGGATTATGGATATTTAAGACACCAAAAAGTTTGGCGAAAATATGTCCTCGATCATGTGAACCAAGAAGGGTATTCGTGTGGTATCGATTTAGTGGATAGCGATGTGATCGTACCCGTTAGATATATCTCTGATCATGCCGAATATGGGGCTTATACGTTGAGACCAAAAATCACAAAACATTTTCGAGACTTTCGAGATTTTAGAAGATTACCTGATGTGATGAATAAAGCATGTTTGACACTAAAATCTGATTACACACTCGATGATATCAATGGTTTACTTGACGCATTACCCATCGATCAATCGATAAAACCATCGACTTTCTATCAAGGGGGTTATCTTGAAGCAAGCCGTCTCTTCTCGTCGTTTATTCACGATAAAGCAAATAGCTATATGGATAGTAATGATCCTTCAAAAAACTTAACATCAAAGATGTCCATGTATCTTCATTTTGGTCAAATCTCGTCACTTGAATTACTCGATCGCTTGCTTTTTGCACAAGCCCAAGGACAGATTGATGGTGGTTCTTTCGATGCCTATATTGAACAACTTTTAGTGCGTAGAGAACTCGCTTTTAATTATGTAACTTACCACAAAGGTTATGATCAATTTGAATCGATGACAGAACCTTGGGCATATCAGACGATGCAGGCTCATGATCTCGATTTTAGACCCTATCTCTACTCGAAAGAGCAACTCATTGAAGCAAATACACACGACCCTTATTTCAATGCAGCGATGAAAGAAATGGTGATCACTGGATATATGCATAACTACATGCGGATGTATTGGGCAAAGAAGATCATCGAGTGGAGTCCTAGTTTCAAGGTAGCCTATGACACCATTCTTTCATTAAACAATACTTACTTCATTGATGGCAGAGATCCCAACAGTTATGCAGGGGTTGCATGGTGTTTTGGTAAGCATGATCGACCATGGACAGAGCGTACGATTTTTGGTAAATTACGCTACATGAATGATAAAGGTTTGGAAAGAAAGTTTGATATTCAAAAATATGTATCACAAATTGATACATATTCAAGATAAAGAAATAAGTGCGAAGTCTTGTTAAATCGTAGATTTAGAGGTAATATAAGGCTAAAGAGCCATGTACATACATAAACGCGCAGGAAGAGGAGACTCTATCTTGCGTTTTTAATTTCATTAGCTCGATAAAATCAGGAGGAGTTTTTATGCGAAAATTGTTATTGATTAGATCGGAAGAGCACACGTCTGAACTCCAGTCACCGAATACGATC
>CALKAH010000087.1 GCA_937983315.1 uncultured Acholeplasmataceae bacterium
ACACCTCTAGGAATCAATGGCGATGTCATGATTGATATGTATATCATGCTTGGTGTAACCATTCTTGCAGTCATCATGGCTATTTCTAAAAATATCGTAACAAAAAAAGAAGGTTCTCTTCTTGTTTTCGTGTATGCAGCCTATTTGGTTTATATTATTTTAAGAGCTCTCGCCATTCTATAAAAAAATAGGATGTTTCCATCCTATTCGACATCCTCACTTAATTCAGGTTCTAAGTTAACAATATGAATGTTGACTTCTAGGACCTTTTTTTCATCCGCACTTGTAACAACCACTTTGATATTCTTGAAGATGAATGAATCTCCTACCATCGGAATCTTGCCTAACATATCTTGAACCCAACCGTTCACAGTTGAAAAATCCATTTCATCATCAATATCTAAGGTTTCAAAGAGGTCATCAAGATCAGCAGTACCTTTGACTTTGTAGGTGAAGTCATCAACTTGCACAATCTGTTCAATAATCTCATCGTGTTCATCCCAGATATCACCAACAATTTCTTCTAAGATATCTTCCATCGTCACAATCCCTAATGTTCCACCAAATTCATCTTTAACGATCGCCATGTGTGCTTTGTTTTCTTGTAATAGATCAAGCAAATTGGAGACCTTCATGTATTCAGTCACAAAAACAGGGGGTTTGATGATACTTTCAAGAGGTTGTTTTTCAAGGACGACACGATTATAAAAGTCTTTATGATTGATGATACCAATGATGTGATCAATCGATTCATCATAAACCGGAATTCTAGAATAACCACTATGTTTAAAGATATGAATGATCTTTTTCGTTTCTTCATCTTTTGCAATCGCAACCACATTCACACGAGGTGTAAAGATTTCTTCAATCTTTAAATCATCAAAGTCGATGACATTACGGATCAAATCGCCTTCGTTTTCATTGATTCCACCTTCTTGTTGAACTTCAGACACATAGGTCAAAAGCTCTTCTTCAGTGATGGATGGACCTTCTTCTTCCTTGAAACGACGATTGATCAGTTTCTGAATACCACCAAAGATAAAGCTTAAGGGATATAAAATCCAGATGAAGAGTTGTAAAACCGGTGTGATTGCCATCGCGAATTTTTCTGGCATTCTTTTCGCTATACTCTTCGGTGAAATTTCACCAAAAATCAAGACTAAAACAGTCATCACAGCAGTAGACAATGTCACACCTATATCGCCCCAGTAACGCACAAAAATGACAGTTGCAATCGATGCTGATGCGATATTTACAATGTTATTACCAACTAAAATCGTTGTTAAAATACGGTCAAAATCCTCTGACAGAGCCAGGGTTTTTTTAGCGCGTTTGTGACCATTTTGAATGGCATGTTTTAATTTGATTGGATTGAGTGAAGAGAACGCTATTTCAGTGGCAGAAAAGAATGCTGACATCAAAATAAGGAACGCTATCACGAGTATTTGTATGAGTACTTCTTCATTCATGGTTAATCTTCCTTATCGTCATCATCAAGCTCTTTTTCTTCGAGCTTCGTGACGCGAACTTTGGTAATAATCTTGTTTTCGATATTGAGTACATCAAAACGAAAACCATTGTATTCAATAGAAATTGTTTCATTTTCTTCTGGAAAACGACCCAGTTGTCCAAGGATAAAACCGGAAATCGTATCATAATCTTCAACGGGTAGATCTGCTTCTAATATATCTTCGATATCATGAATATTAGCGAGTCCATCAATTTCAAATTGCTCATCATTAATCTGCTTAACGTCTTCTTCATCTTCATCATATTCATCAGAGATATTACCAACAATTTCTTCAATCAAATCTTCAATCGTAACAATCCCTGCAGTTCCACCATATTCATC
>CALKAH010000088.1 GCA_937983315.1 uncultured Acholeplasmataceae bacterium
GGCGAACACCGAGATCTACACTCTTTCCCTACACGACGCTCTTCCGATCTGAGAACAAGACAATTGGAATCAAATCAAATAATTACTCGATTGATTGGAAAGTATTAGATATATCGAGTAGTAGTGCTGAGTACAACAATGCCGAAAAGAAACAATCACTATCATCAGAGTTAACAGGTATTAACCAATCTGTGACCTATAAGAACATAAGAAATCAAGTTGATCTACAGTATGTCCTACAAGGATCAGATGTCAAGGAGTACATCATACTAAACGAATATTCTGAAGGATTTTCGATTTCTTTTGAATATACATTAAAGAATTTGAAACTTGTTGAGACTGATGAGGGTATCGTTTTTGTCAACCAAGCAAATGAATCAGTCTTCAAGTTTGACGATCTGTTTATGGTTGACAGCAATAATAATTTATCTCATGATGTCCAATATGAAATTACAGAAACGAGAAAAGATACATACATTATTACAATACTTCCAAATGATGGTTGGTTGAGTGAAGCGAGTTACCCAGTGATCATAGACCCTACGCTGGTCAGTACAACCACGAGCATGAGCATATGGGATACCTATATTTCACAGGCGAATCCAACCACAAATTATGCGAATTCTCAATACATGTATTTGAGCAATACATCATCTTCTGCTCAATATAAAGGATTGATTTACTTTACCATTCCAAGTGCATCCATGAATCAGGTGATTACCTATGCACATTTATCATTTACGCCCTATTTGACAGCAGAAAATGCACAACTAAATATTTATAAAAACACAAAAAGCTTTATCAGTAGCAGTGTAACATGGGACAGTTGGCATCAAGAACAGAGCTATGATGAAACGGTGGTTGACTATCACGTTGTTAAAAGTGGAAGTCCGTTCATATTCGATATTACCAAGCCAATCAAAGAGTGGCAGGCAGAAGGAACCTCAAGAATCGATGGGTTTACCATCGCGCATGATGATGACTATGGTTCGATCAATGCGGTATATCAAAATGGAGCAACCACTACATCTTATAGACCTGTCGTTAAGATAGGTTATGAAGAACCATCCGGATTAAAAGACTATTGGACCTATACCTCGCAAAATGTCGGGATGATCGGTACAGGGTATATAAGTGATTACACCGGCAACTTGACATGGGTAAGAAATGAGTATGAACTCACAAATGAGTTTCTACCATTAAACCTATCTTTCTTTCACAACAACTATAGCAGAAGTGTTGATATCGGTTACGGTGATGGCTGGCGAACCAATTATTCTATTGAAATTAAATATGAATCAACACTGAACTTATACTACATGCATAAACCCGATGGCAATAAGGTTTATTTCATGAATGAAGTATGCACTCAGACATCATACTATACACAAAGCTGTAAATCCATTTCAGAGGATGGATCGAGAATGGTCCTTGACAGGTTTACGTACAACAGTCAGAATCAGAGCATGAAGGTAACAACCATGGCTGATCTCGAGTACAATTTCAATGGGGTAGGTCGATTATCATCTATCAGAAATACAAAAACAAACCATTCACTTGTCATTGCCTATATTGACACGACCTCATTAAAAATTGACTATGTCACAGATGAAGCTGACAACAAGATTGAATTTACATATGGGACAACATTGCTCAGTCAAACAACACTTGAACTGAAACAAGAGGATGGTAGTTACCGACAGGTTGAGAGACGTGATTATGCCTACGATTCATACAATAATATCGACCATATCGATTACGATTATAGATATGGTAACGGATCCAATACAGGATGGACAACAGATATCAACAATACACTACAATACACTTTTGATAGCAGCAACCGATTGATAAATGCATATAATGAAAAAGATAATTTCAAAGTTCAGTATGGATATGATACAAAAAATAGAGTAGTCTCAATTTCGACAACAGATAATGGTTTAAACTTAGGCCTTACGGGTGTTGTTTATGATCCATCGAAGACAACCTATACGGATCATGAAGGGAAAAGTATCTATTACTCTTTTGATCATTATGGAGATCGGAAGAGCAAACGTCTGAACTCCAGTCACCGAATACGATATCGTAT
>CALKAH010000089.1 GCA_937983315.1 uncultured Acholeplasmataceae bacterium
ACCACCGAGATCTACACTCTTTCCCTACACGACGCTCTTCCGATCTGTACATACATAAACGCGCAGGAAGAGGAGACTCTATCTTGCGTTTTTAATTTATCAGCTCGATAAAATCAGGAGGAGTTTTTATGCGAAAATTGTTATTGATTTTAGCTTTTTTGTTCCTCGCCGTTGGTATCGCATCATGTACCGGATCCGAAAAGATTAACATTACCTTTGAGGAAAACGGAGGTGCCGAAGTTGAAGATATGGAGATCAGTATCAGCTCCACAAGTGTCCAACTTCCGACACCAACACGTGACGGTTACACATTCGACGGATGGTATTTAGATGAAGCGTTGACACAACCCTTTACGTTAGCATCATTGCTTACTCAAAGTGGTGCGTTAACCCTCTATGCAAAATGGGATGAGGATGTTGTTACGTATACCATCACCTTTGAGACGAATGGAGGTACTGCTGTTACTGCAATCGCTCAAGCTGCTGGCACTGCAGTTACCGCACCGACAGCTCCCACAAAAGAAGGATTTACCTTTGGTGGATGGTACAGTGATAGCGCACTCACAACGGCATACACGTTTGGCAATATGCCTGCTGAAAACATCACGCTTTATGCAAAATGGACGGCAGTTGTTGTCAATCAAACCATCAGTTTTGAAGAAAATGGTGGTAGTGTCGTTGCTGATCTTACAGCTCCTGTCGGTAGCACCATAAGTGCACCAACTGCACCAACTAAAGTAGGTTATACGTTCGGTGGTTGGTATAGTGATGGAGCACTATCTTCACCCTATACATTTACCACGATGCCAGCAACACCATTGACGCTTTACGCAAAATGGATTGTGAATAACTATACCATCAGTTTCGAAGAAAACGGTGGTAGTGTAGTCACAGACATCACCCAAGCCTTTGGAACAACCGTGGTTGCTCCAACAGCTCCAACTAAAGAAGGACACGCGTTTGACGGATGGTATAGCGATGTTGCATTGACAACAGCGTACACATTCGCAACTATGCCTGCTCAAAACACGACACTCTATGCGAAATGGATAATTAACAACTACACGATCTCCTTTGAAGAAAATGGTGGTAGTGTGATTGCTGATTTGACACAAGCATTTGGTACTGCAGTCACAGCACCAACCGCTCCAACCAAGTTGGGTCATACATTCGGTGGATGGTACAGTGATGCAGCACTTAACAATCCTTATGTTTTCTCAACGATGCCCGCACAAAACACAACACTCTATGCAAAATGGATAGCTGATAATTTCACCATTAGCTTTGAAGAAAATGGTGGTAGCACGGTTGCAAACATCACTCAGGCTTTTGGAACAACCGTAGTCGCTCCAACAGCACCCACTAAAGAAGGTCACGCATTTGGTGGTTGGTATGCAGATGTTGCATTAACAACAGCTTATACATTCACGACAATGCCTGCTCAAAACACGACACTTTATGCGAAGTGGACAGTCAACAACTACACCATCAGCTTTGAAGAAAATGGTGGTAGTGTGATTGCTGATTTGACACAAGCATTTGGTACTGCAGTCACAGCACCAACCGCTCCAACCAAGTTGGGTCATACATTCGGTGGATGGTACAGTGATGCAGCACTTAACAATCCTTATGTTTTCTCAACGATGCCTGCTCAAAACATCACGGTTTATGCAAAGTGGATTGCTGATAACTATACGATTAGTTTTGAAGAAAATGGTGGAACTGCAGTGACTGACATCACCCAAGCCTTTGGAACAACCGTAGTCGCTCCCACAGCTCCAACAAAAGAAGGCTATGTGTTTGTAGGCTGGTATAGCGATATCGCTTTAACCACTGCCTATACATTCACGTCAATGCCTGCTCAAAACACGACACTTTATGCTAAATGGGATTATGATACATACACATTAACCTACATGAACGTCGATGATTTGATGCCAGATCAGATCAAAGCTCATGAAGCACTCACATTACCTACACCAACACGTGTTGGCTATGAGTTCCATGGTTGGTTTAATGATGAACTTTTCTTGAATCCATTCACTGATACAACAATGCCAGAGCATGATGTGACCATTTATGCAAAATGGTTACTTGCGAAATACTTAGTCACCTATAACACACATGGTGGAAGCACAATTGAACCTCAATATGGTATCTACACCATGGAAATTCCGATTCCTGATGATCCCGTTCGTGAAGGATATGCATTTGTTGGTTGGTACTTTGATGATGTTTATACACTTCCAATCACGACTGAATCAATGCCAGCATCCGCAATCACGATTCATGCGAAATGGGTAGCAACCACAGAAGTTTGGTCAATCCACGATGTTCTCTTATATCAACCTGATCACGCCAAAGTTCGTGGTACCATCGTCTATGAATTCCCGAATCCAATGGATCCAGGTTATTATGTTGCTGATGGAACAGGTATTATCTTTGTCATGGCACCATCCGATCTACCGGTTGGTACGATGATTGAATTTGAAGCTGATTTTGGATTCTTTGAATTTGTACCACAGTTTACGAACCAATCAAATCGCGTCATTATAACTGAAGGTACTCCAATCACTTTAACACACAATACAATCCCGATTTCGATGATTGCACATGCTAATCCAAGCGATATCTCAATGATGGGATTACCAGTTATCATTCAAGGTGTTGTCGGACAAGACATGATGAATTTCACCTTATCTGAAGCGGGTAGTGGTGCAATGGTGGTTGTGAACTATAAGTCATTATCACCGATGGATAACCCATTCATGGGTCATGTGGGAGAAGTTGTTTCTATTCATGCGATCGTTCATGGATTCGATCCAATGAAGGAACAATGGCATGTGGTTTACGATCCAGTTGCTGCTGCAACGTATCCAACATTAAGTGATGCAGATAAAGTTCAAGAATTATTGGATTTTGCAGTCATGATGCTTGATAATCAACATTTTTACAGCCATGAAACGCTTGACATTCCAACGACTGAACCTGTTTATGGAGCGACCATTCTTGTTCAAACATCAGGAGATAATGCATCCTATTTCAACGTTTCAACCGGTCACTTCTTACCAACAGAAATCGAACGTCCGATTGCTTTACGCATTACAGTGACCATCAATGCTGCTACAGATTATGTTGATGTTACCATTATCTTATTACCGTTAGATGTATTATCCATCTCTGAATACATTCTTTTAGAAGATGGTGCTTATGGTGTCACTGAAGGTATTGTCATCTTCAGTATGTCCGAAATAGGCATTATGATTATTGCTGATGAAACAGGTGCTATTTTACCGATTGAAACAAAAGAATTTGCTGAAGTCGGTGATAAGATCCGTACGCATGGTCATGTGGTTCATATGATGGGTCTTGCCATTATGGCGGGTATGGAAGATACAATTCTCGAAGTTTTGGAAACAGATCTTGATAACCCATTAACACCCATTCCATTAACGGTTCAACAATTTACATCGCTCGATCCAATGGATACCCTATACTGGGCACGCTATTATGAAATCAGCGGTACCTTAGTATGGAATGATACGATGAAAACATTCGTTTTAGTCGATGATCCATACATGATGCCAGTCATGATTTTTGATCCAATGATGTATGAAACATTGATGGGTCTTCAAGGATTTGAAGTTGGTATGCGTGGTATTGCATTGCCCAACTTTGATGACGAACCTTTCTTAATGTTTATCTTCTTAGGTACACCTGATGACATTGTTTTAAATTACACCGATCAAGAATTAGTTGATGCGATATCCTTGATGCTTCAAAGTTATTTGGAAAGCCAGACATTCTTCCCAGGACAAGCACTCGATCTTCCTGTTGAACATCCACTTTTCCCATTGACCGTTTCTTATCAAGTTGTTTTAGAAGATGCTTCATTCATTGTTCCAACATGGACAATTTCACCCGATATTGATACAGAAACATGGATTAGCATAATCGCAACGTTAACGAAAGGTACTGCAACAGCATCTATCGATATTGAGCTCCATGTTCAACCGATTGAAGTTTTAACCGTTGCTGAATTCTTACAAGTCACAGATGAAAACTATTATTATGTTAACGCAGTTGTCCTCTATGCACATCCTGAAGGTCAAATGTACATTGTTGCTGATGAAACAGGACTATTGATGATGACTCCTGTGTATGATGTTTTAGCAGTCGGTGATCGCGTCTTACTTTATGGTATAAAGATGCAACAAGAGGGCATGACAGTTATCACCAATCATCCAGCTGAACTCGTATCATCGATCATCAGTCATGGCAATGATATTCCACTTATCCCAAGATCGGAAGAGCGTCGTGTAGGGAAAGAGTGTAGAGCTAGGTGGTCGCCGTA
>CALKAH010000090.1 GCA_937983315.1 uncultured Acholeplasmataceae bacterium
ACCACCGAGATCTACACTCTTTCCCTACACGACGCTCTTCCGATCTTTTAATCCATCCTCATATATTCCTCATACCTATTGGAATCAGATGTATTACAATCCAGGTTTATATCAACTTCCTCCAGTTGTTGAAGGTTTCCATGTCATTACATCAACCCTGACATCCTATAGTTCACATGCTTTAAATAATCTTTATGAAGTGAACTCTCAAGTTGCTCAAAGTTCTAGACAGCAAGCAGATTGGGCTGTTGATTATTTAACCGTCATGGATACGTGGGTCATACACGATGACTTTAAATATCTTCTTCACTATGATGAACAACTCGACCGTGTTGAACTCTATAATGTATGGACCTATGCAGAACTATCGATTACAGCATATCGAAAGATCTTTGTTTATTATAATGAAAAAGGCGAAGAAGTCGTTGAAACGTGGGATCATCAACTTTATACTGATCCATTGGTACCAGGTTACCCAGGTGTAATGGTTTATCATAATGCGATTTCGGGTCATGATTTTAACTATTACGCGATTTGGCTTGATGAAGATCATGAACCATCTACGTTGCGTCATTACCGTGGAATTAACATGAATGAAGAAGGATACTATGAGTATTATGATAATAACATGCTCATGGTCTCAGGAGATTATGGATGGTATACGATTAATCCAAGTGTTAATCATGAACAAGAAAGTATCACATTTAATGATAATCCCTTTATTACGATCTATTCCCCAGATGCAACAAGCGATGTCATGACCATCTATGGAAGTGAAGGTAGTTATTTTGTTGAAGTCTCTCTACCTTCGATGACAGGGGTGGATGCACTCCTCGTTGAAGAAGGTGGGATGATCAAGAAGAACCAAGACTCTGAAAGTACACAACAGTTTTTACTTGATGAAGGTTATGCCCTCATGCCAGATTGGTATGAAATGGACCGCTGGGATATAGAAGTTGATTCAGGCATTCAAACATCCAAAGGAACCTTCTATGCACAACATGGCACTTTAACGGGTGATGTCACCCTTCAATATGTCTATGTTGAAATTGGAAGTGAAGGAACAAGAGATTATGATCTTTACCATAATTATTACGGTAAGATCTTAATCAATATTCAAGCATTTACCTTAGATGATCTTGTTAGTAAACTTACAGGTTATATGAATGATGTAGGATTAAGCTATAAATTTGGTGATACTGCAGAACTCTTTGAAGAATTAGCCTATATCTATGAAAACTATCCAACGATTGGTGAAGGTGTATCGATTGTCCATGATGGTCTATCTCTACCTTCTAATCGTTTTACCAGTTATGAAGATTATCAGTTAAGCGAAGCTGCCATGGTGAACTATTTAGATATTGAATCACTTTTATTGAGTATGCTTGCTGAAAAACCCTCGATGTCATTTAGTGAATTACCGTCTAAAAATGATTTAAATGCTATTTCATTGATTTCTACGAATAATAGCCTCACTGGGCAATTAAGAATGACTGAAGAAGGAATAGTCACAACAGCATTATCAGGAACATTAAGACGCTCACCCCTCTTACAGAATAACCAGTCCTATAGTTTATATTATGCACTTCAGGTGGGTGGACGATTGATTGAAATTGGTCATGAAAGCCCACAAATCTTTACCGGACAAGATTTATCATTTAGCGGAAACTTAACGATGGAACTACCCGATGACTTAATGGTTGGTGAATATCACCTCGTTGTCTTCTATGCGAAAGTCGTTGGTGATGCATACTTAAGAATCTCTAATCCTGTGGCATGGCAAGTTCAAGATCTCGT
>CALKAH010000091.1 GCA_937983315.1 uncultured Acholeplasmataceae bacterium
ACAAAACCTAAAAGAAATGCAAAGATGAAAAATTTCACCCATGACAGTTTTTTAAGCATTAGCGAATGCCTTTCGTTTGATGCACTTCTTGTACAAAAAGAATACCGTTGCCTGGTTTTTCAAGATCGAGTTCATGGGTGATCGCTGAAATAATATCTTGGACGATATCGTGTTTTGCTAAAATGAGCACCATTTCTTTTTCAGGTTCAACTTCCATATTAAATAACTTACTTGTTTCATGAATGCCAGAACCTCTCGCATTGATCAAGGTTGCACCTTTGGCACCAGCTTGTGTGGCCACATCGACAACATCTTGTCCTTTTCCTTTATCCACAACGGTAAAGATAGCTTGATATTCGGTCATAACGTCTCCTCCTTCATTGAGTTTATAGGAACGATCATATTTTCCCATACCCATGAATTTTGCTACCGGAATCACGAATGCAATCCCGTGATTCGGTTTGTGTAACTTCATCTTTTCTTCGAGTGCATCGAGTGTTGGATTGACTAATCGAAGTGGAGCGATCATCATCACAATCTCTTTTCTTGTTTCTGCAAGTTCAAGAAACTCAAGAATAGGTTGATGGTGTGTTCCTTTTCCGATGACAATGGTTCCACCACCAATGCCTTCTTGTTTGGCAATCTTGAGTACTTTACTGCCTAAACCGAAATTCACAATCACAACGAGCAATTGGTAATCGGTCAGTATGGAGATATGGTCCATGCTAGACACCTGCCTTTCGAGTTCGTAGTTTGTAAATAAAACCGAGTATTTGTAAGGTGATGATGGGAGCTAATGCGACGAGTGCGATCATCCCAAATCCATCGACCACGAGATTCGCTGTCGTGTATGCACGTGCTGCGCCTTGAATAAAGGCAAGTGTGAAAGTTGCAGTGAGAGGTCCTGTTGTAACACCCCCAGCATCAAAGGCGATACCAACGAATAATTTGGGAACAAAAAACATCATGGCCAAACTCATGATATATCCAGGTAAGATGATGTGCCATAGTTGAAGCTCTGGAATCAGAATACGAAGTGCTGATAGTGCAATCGCAAATCCCACACCAATCGATAATGGAATCAAGACAAGTCTTCGTTTGACATAACCTGATGTGATATCTTCAATTTGATGGGTGAGCACCGATACGGCGGGTTCTGCAATAATCGTGAATAACCCTAAAAAGAATGCGATGATTAATAAAAAGAATGGTTGATCATTCGATGCGAGTGTTTCACCGATTAAATCGCCTACTTCCATAAAGCCAGCATTCACTCCGATTAAGAAAATCAGTAAGCCTAAAAGAGCATAGATAAACCCTTTGATGATACGAAATAATGGACGTTGTTTGAGTTTAAACCCAAAAATTTGAAGGATGATAAAGATCAATAAAAGGGGTGAAAATGCCACAAGTGTATCGGATAATGATGAGGGTAATACACGTAAGAAAGGAGATAAGATTGAATCACCACCACTAAAATCGGGGAGTGGTGGATC
>CALKAH010000092.1 GCA_937983315.1 uncultured Acholeplasmataceae bacterium
GATCGTATTCGGTGACTGGAGTTCAGACGTGTGCTCTTCCGATCTCATCATTGTCCTCAACTTCGATTTCCATCATCTCTGGAAAGTTCCAGTGTTGACCCAAAAACGCTTCAGACATCACTAATGTATAAGTCGTGTTTGCTTTTAGCAAAATAGGCTCAGTGGTCCTTGCATAACCTGGCATATCACTCATATACTCAAGATGACTTAAGTTCAAATGATTGATCTTTTCAAGGGGTTCTTCTTCAAATCCATAAACCGTCTGCATCGTTAATAAACATAACCATACACATAAGATAAGACTGATTCCTTTTTTCATCATTATTTCCTCCTGCCTTATACTAGAACACGAGGAACTTCTTTACTTTAAAAATAAAAAAAGGGACATTTCCCTTAAGTCAATGAATGGCAGGGCTAGCTGGATTCGAACCAACGATCGAAGGGTCAGAGCCTTCTGCCTTACCGCTTGGCTATAGCCCTATGTGCGGTTAATCTTTTGAATAAAAATGGCAGGCCCAGCTGGATTTGAACCAACGATGAGGGAGTCAAAGTCCCTTGCCTTACCCCTTGGCTATGGGCCTACCTTAGTGGGGCGGCTGATGGGAGTTGAACCCACCAATGTCGGAGCCACAATCCGATGCGTTTACCGCTTCGCCACAGCCGCCATGTGATAGCGCAATTACTATTATACAATAATATTCCCTTTTGTAAAGTGAAATTATGTAAAAAAACACAATTCATTGAATAATGAAAGGATATCAAGTAAACTATTCAAGAAGGATGTGACCAATCAATGCTCAAATGGATTTTACGCTTTTTTTATATCATGATTATTTCTGTAGCAACCCTCTATGTCTATGGTAGTGCAAACTATGGTCGACTAGAAGCTTACTATGCAAAATATATGGCTGATGAACTCGATAATGATACCGAATATTTAAAGGGCATCAATACATTGATGAATCTCGCATATTATCAAGAAACTCCTGTGTATCAATTTGATTCAGACAGTGAAACTCATCACTTAAAATTATCGATCCATGCTATGGGCATTACCGATAATGAAAACAATTATGATGGCATCATGATCTTTATTAATGAATTAGCTCTTTATGATGAAGAAAACAATTTGATTGAAAAACCAATCATTAAAATCACTGCTCACTTAAGTGAAAAGACCTACAAGAGTGGAGAAGAATTCACTGATACACCGACTGTTGTCTTTGATTCAACTAAAGAGTTTCCCTATTCCTATGCACCCACATTATTCTTGGTTTACGCTGAAAACTATCTATTAATTCCAGAAACAGATACATATGCAACGATTGATCGTATCTCCGTCGCATTTTCAACTGGTGAAAGAAATGATTCTGGACAATATGTTTATGACACCACATGGCTTTATGTTGGTGCTTTTGAAGATGTTGCAGAAGCAAGCTATAATAAAGATAATACATTTGCATTAGATGAAGCATCGTTCCGTTTATCTGAAGTTTATGGTGAAGAACTCACCGCTGAAGAAATCGATAGTCTTGGATTGATTACTGATCGTGGTTCACTTAAAGAATTTAATGGTGTCATCGTTCGTACGATGGTGATCTACAGCTTGGTTGTGATTGCACTAACCTATGTCCTCTTCTTCCATAAGTATGTGATGGAAAAGATTAAAGAAAAACGATTTGACAAAACACAACCTAAGAAATCACCTGATCAAGTGCAGGAAGCTATCTTCCAAGATATTGATTACCCCAAAGAAGACAAGTAAAAAAAAAGCATCACGGCTGTGATGCTTTTTTCATGGCTTGAGGGGTAAGTTTATAGACAAGATAGCCCATGGATAATGTCTGTAGTAGGTTTACTAGAGTATAGTGAATGCCTTCGGATAAAAAGTAAATGATTGTATACGTGCCGACATCAGCATTTAAATAGGGCGCATGAACAAATATACGTGATTCTTCGATGGTTAATCCATCAAACTTGGAAAGAAAAAAGACAATTTGCCCAGCAATGATCAATACAAATGCAATTTTGATTTTAAAGTCATAGTGCTTGGTTAACATCAGTGGTATGACTGAAAGCAAATGCATGACAATCACAATGATCTCGACATAGCGTAATGCATGATCTTCTCCGATAAAGATAGAAAATGGTGCAAACGTGGATGAACTTGAAATGCGTACGGCAAAAATCCATATAGAAAGAATGATACCAGAACCTAATCCAAATAGATAGACCCATAACGTTTTTTCAAATCGAAGCTCATTGTTAATGAAATAGAAAAGCAATCCCAACAATACAAATCGCATCAAGATGATGCCATGTTGGATGACGATTGTTTGATGTGTTGCTTGAAATTGTGCAGTATTTGAATTATTAAAGAGGAAATTAATGAAAAACAGGATGATCATCAGTGCAACAATCCATTCATGTTTTTTAAGTTTTCTTTTCACATTAAAACCTCCAATCCATGTTGATATCATTATACATGATATAGAGAAATTGTCGTGATTTTTGTTTTGAATGTAGTTAGTGATTGCATTTCTTCTTTTAACTATGCTATACTTACTTATGCGCATGATAGGAGTATGGTGTCAACGGTAGCACAGCGGTCTCCAAAACCGTCGGTACGGGTTCGAATCCTGTTACTCCTGCCACGATCAATTCATGAATCTAATCGGATATGGTTAGATTCTTTTTTTATGTTTAAGTTCTGCAATCATTCATGTGTTGTTTTCAATGATCATTAATTATCTTGTCTATAAAATGTTAAAGGACGAAAATTTCGTCCTTTATGTTATATATGCATCTTGACAGTCACTGTCGTCCCGCGCGATAGTGAACTCTTTAAATCGATCGTTCCATCATACTTCATGGAAATATGTTTCACGATGGCTAAACCGAGTCCTGTTCCGCCATCAAGTCGTCCTTTGTCGACTCGATAAAAACGTTCAAAGACGCGTTGTTGATGTTCAACAGCAATACCAATACCCTGGTCTTTCACTGAGAAAACCATCATATCCTGGTCTTTGGATAGTGTGATATCAACTTTCTTATTATCTTCACTATATTTAATCGCATTTTCAATCAAATTCTTAAAGAGTTTTTGAAGGTCAACAGGGTCACAAAATCCTTGAAGTGGAACAGTCTTTGTATGTAATTTCAACGTTTTACTTTCAGCAAGAGGTTTTAGACTATCAACAACATCACTTAACAGTTTAACAACATCAACCTTGACATAGCTTTTTTCTTTTAAGTTTTCAAGTCTTGATAACATCAACATATCTTCAACCAGTGCTGTCATCGTTTCTGTTTGCTTGACGATTTTTTGTGCAGTTTGATCGATCTCTTGATCTTGAACCATGTGTTGTTCAAT
>CALKAH010000093.1 GCA_937983315.1 uncultured Acholeplasmataceae bacterium
CGTATTCGGTGACTGGAGTTCAGACGTGTGCTCTTCCGATCTTTGATATTGTGAATAAAGGTGTATTTGAAGGCCTTATTGAAAGAAGTAAGCTTTTGAAAGGTAGTCTTTTACATTATATCAAACGACTTGGAATGACCCATCTACAGCTCCTTCCTATTTATGATTTTGAAGGTGTCGATGATGTTGAAAAAGATCAGCTCTATAACTGGGGATACAATCCATCGTTTTATTTCGGTGTTGAAGGATGGTATGCGAAAGATCCGAAAGATCCCTATCAACGCATCAACGCCTTAAGACAGGTTATCAATGAAGCCCATCGTCTTAAACTCGGAGTGAATATGGATGTTGTGTATAATCACGTCTATAATCACCTCACATTTCCATATGATCATTTAGTTCCAGGTTACTTTTATCGCCACAACAATGCAAAAAAGATGACCAACGCATCATTTTGTGGCAATGATGTCGAAACACGTAATTACATGGTCAGACGTTTGATTGTCGATTCACTCATCCATTTTGTTGAACGGTTTCAAATCGATGGTTTTCGATTCGATCTCATGGGACTCCTTGATTTGGAAACCATGGCCATCATTGAAACTGAATTAAGAAAAAGACATCCCTCCATCATGCTTTATGGCGAAGGTTGGAATATGATCACTGAAGTACCGAATAAACTCCGGTCCAATATGAACAATCAGGCATCATTTCCTTACATCTCACATTTCAATGATTTCTATCGAAACACGATGAAAGGTGAGTTGCATGGTCCAGGTCTTGGTTTTACGATGGGAAATAAAAATCTCATTCAAAAGGCTATGGATGCGATTATTGGATCACCACAACTCTTCACATCGCCCAATCAGTCCATCAACTATGTTGAATGCCATGATAATCTCACCTATTATGATAAGATGTTATTATCATGTGGCTTTGAAAAAGATGGATTTAAGATCTGTCAAGATTTTGCCAATCATTTGATTGCCATTTCTCAAGGTATTCCTTTCTATCATGCAGGACAAGAGATGTATCGAACCAAGATGGGTGTTGAAAACTCATACAACAGTCCAGATGATATCAATAAGATCACATGGAATCCCAAACTTGAAGCCGGTGAAAAATTGAGAAAGCTTTTAAAGATTCGAAAACAACATCAACTTTACAGACAATCTACGTATAACACTTCAGTTTCGATTGAACGCGATCAAAATACACTCATTTATCGACTTGAAAATCATCGCGAAATCTTACTGCATTATATTAAGTGTGAAGGTGGTATTGAAAAATTCCCGCTTCATCAAGGAACACTGATTTTCCCATCTCAAAAAGTATTAACTGAAGAAAACGACATCTTTGTCGATCAACCGGGTATTTATATTGTGAAACTCAAAAAATAAAGAGGTGAATTTATGCGTTTGATTACCGACTACGATGTTAACGAATTTTTACTGGGTAGACATGATGCCATTCATACCTTTCTTGGATCCCATCTGATCAAAGATGAACATGGTGTTGTCCAAAAAACAGAGTTTACGGTTTACGCGCCCAATGCAAAAGAAGTCCGTCTCATCGCATCCTTCAATCAATATGAAAGTTGGAAACATGTGCTCACAAAAATTCATCACATGGGTTTTTGGCGTATTGAAATTCCAGGTGATCACACGTATGCAACCTATAAGTATGAAATCCACACTCCTCAAGGACGGATTATCTATAAAGCAGATCCCCTCGCTCATTATGCAGAAGAAAGACCTCATACAGCATCGAAAGTATATGATGTCAACGGATATTCATGGCATGATCAAGAATGGTTTAGAAGTAAAAAGAAAGTCTATCAAGAACCATTGCTCATTTATGAAGTTCATTTAGGCTCATGGCGACGCAAATTTGGTGCATTTAAGCCCTACAATGAAGTGGTTGATGAGCTCATCCAATACGTCTTAGAACAAGGTTTCACTCATCTTGAATTATTACCCGTTTATGAGTATCCATTAGATGACTCATGGGGATATCAAGGAACAGGTTTCTTCGCTGCGACATCTCGCTATGGTGTGCCCATGGATTTTATGTATTTTGTTGACCGGATGCACAGATCGGAAGAGCACACGTCTGAACTCCAGTCACCGAATACGATCT
>CALKAH010000094.1 GCA_937983315.1 uncultured Acholeplasmataceae bacterium
CCACCGAGATCTACACTCTTTCCCTACACGACGCTCTTCCGATCTTTTTTTAATTAAGTCTAAAATGTATGAACCCCGATCTGATCCACGGACTAAATCGTTGATCTTTGCGACGCCGTACTTGGTGCTATTGATATAAAGGATAATCTCTTGATAATTTTCAGCATTCGGGAAAAATTGATAATAATCACCATTAATCTCAATCGATGCGCCATAAACAGGCGATTTTTCAATGTCGACATCTTTCTTATCGGTTTCTTCTCCTGTGATATAATCATAAGCAACCTGAATTTCGATGCGCGGTAATGCTGGTAATAGGTAAAAATAAAGAATACCATCTTGAATATAAGCTGGATAATCAGCGGGTGAATTGATCTCATAATGCGTTGTACTGATATGTTCATAGGTCTCTTTTTGATAGATAGAAAGATCAGATAACTCATAATCAAATAAGAGGAGATAATGGCCATCGACAGTGATTAATATTAAGGGTTCTTGCCAATAGCGTGATGCATAATAGTCGATAAAGTATGTGTCAAATGTGTTTAAATCAATCGCAATCAATGCGTATGCAAACTTATCATCAATCTTATGGTCTGTCAATACATACACATAATAGATATCCTCATCAAGATAAGTTGGATAATGATTAAGTGGTGGTTCATTGGTAAAACTTTGAATTGAAAAGGAATGTGTTGTCATCAATTCTTGAAACAAGTCATCAAGTAAATAATCTTTACCATTTTTAAAAAGACTTGTCTTTCCTATGACGACCACATCATCTTTTTCAGCATCGAGTTCACTAATTTCCTCATTGATTGTTCTAAATCGATTACATGCTGAAAGAACAATTAGTAGACTTGTGATGAAGATGATCTGTATCGATTTTTTCATCGCTCTTTACCTCACTTAAGCACTTTAATATCAATGAAAACAAAAGCAACCCCAAAAAATGTTAGGATTGCTATGATGATGATCCAAGCTATTAGCATATGATGATCCCCCTCATGTGCATGATTTACTTCTATCATATCATTTTTTAGGGTATGTGGTGAGGTTATTTCGTTATTTGGACGAGGTGATCAACTCCAAAATGAGATGAAATGCATCGATACGTCTACCAAGTAACGTAAGTTGAGATGACCCAAGCTTAAATTTTTGACTGATCGAAGAAAGTTCATTAATGAGATGATTGAGTGAGTGAATGACCCATTCTTCTTGATTATAGGGTATCTTTAGCTCTTCGTGTTTTTCATAACAATCAAGATATTCAAGGCAAATCATGATCAAGTCGATTTGCTTTTCAACATAACGTGTGCTTTGATTCTTTCCCATCATGGAATTTTGTGATTTGACTAGTTTACTTAATGTCGATTCATAAGACTTTCTTGCTTGAATCATGCGTTTTTGATCAATCAACATACCTTATGTACCCCGTGTGTTCTCGATTTGATTAACAGAAATACCTTCTGGCATACGCGATATAAGCTCTTCGAAAGGAATCTTGATGATTTTCAAAATATCGATTGATAGCGTCGAACAGATGTATTTTTTGTTTTTTTTGATAAGATTCAATAACTTCAAGTTGATGTTGATTACCTATGTCATAAGCTTCAACCATCATGTGAGCATGAGCAATAAGACCCATGTCTAGAAATGCCTTGAGTGATAATAAAAACATCTTATTACTAAAATTAATATAAATATGATGAAATCCATGTTCAATCATCTCACTGAGGAACACGATTGAAAGTGCCATGTTTTTTAATTCAATATCCATCTTTTTAAATGCCTTTTTATCATCTTCAAAGAAAAATAAAACATTATCGATATAGTCTTTTGATACATCAATCAGATCATCATCACCATAGCCCTCACCATTAGGTCTTGCTGGTATCACACATTGCCTTCTTCTTTTTGTCATTTCTTTCATTGTCATTCTCTCCATTTACTGATGTTATACATTTCGTATACATAAAACATCCTAACATGGCGAGATTTATCAATCCATGAAAACCAAAACACGCATTTATTTGAGGGTTAAAAGAGAGACACTTTCAACCAGTGAAGTATAAGGAAACATATCAATGGGGACTGTTTCAACCAAATCATAATGAGCAAGTAATGCATTTAGATCTTTTGCAAGTGTCGATGGATTACATGATCCATAAATTAAACGTTTCGGTTTAAATTGTAAAATCAGTTCGATCGTATCATCACCTAAACCCACTCGCGGAGGATCAAAGAACATGACATCGATTTTCTTCTCCTTTAATCCAGAGAGTGCACGCTTAAAATCACTTTGTAATACAGTAACATTCTTAATTCCATTCTTTTCAAGGGATAAGCGTGCTGATTCACAAGCTGATGCATCCATTTCTATGGCATAGACTTTTTTTGCTTGATCGTGGATGTAATGTGACACAGGTGCTATCCCTGCATACGCATCAATCGCAACCTCATGAGGTTTTAATTGAGCGAGTCTTTTCATCTCGTGATAAAACAGATCAGCTTGTGTGGTATTGAGCTGAAAGAAGGCTTCTGGTTTTAAAATGTATGCATGACCATTAAGTGTTTCAGTGATGGTCTCTTTTCCATAGACCAAACGTTTCTGTTCCGTGAAAAAGCCCATCTTTCTCATATCTTCATTCATCACTTCATAAACAGAGACAATTTCTGGTTCCAATTCGATGAGTTTCTTGGTTAAGTCATCTAAACGATTGGACTTTTTAAGCATGAT
>CALKAH010000095.1 GCA_937983315.1 uncultured Acholeplasmataceae bacterium
AACTTACGTCGCCATGAACCAAGGTGAACTTCATAAATCAGAAGAGGTTCTTGATATACTTTCTTTTTCTTGAAAAACCATGCTTGATCATGCCATGGATAGCCTAAAACATCGTATACTTTTGAACCTGTATGTGGTCTTTCTTCTGCATAAAGGGCAATCGGATCAGCTTTATAGATTATTCGTCCTTGAGGGGTATGAATTTCATACTTATAGGTTGCATATGTATGATCACCTGGGACTTCAATGCGCCAAAAACCCATGTGATGAATTTTTGTGAGCACATGTTTCCAACCCTCGTATTGATTGAAAGATGCGATGAGACGGACTTCTTTTGCATTAGGTGCGTAAACTGTAAATTCAGTGTGTTTGACGACAGCCTGTTCATCTTTAATGAGATGTGATCCAAGAAATGTTTGAATCGTATCATGTCTACCCAGTAAAAATTCGTTAACATCGTAGTCGGTAATCAAACGCATTATTTCACCTCTTTATTTTTTGAGTTTGACAATGTAAATACCAGGTTGATCGACAAATATATCACTTTCTTCAGTTAATGCTTTTTGAGAGGGAAAAATCAGAGTGCCTTCGTGAAGTGGAAATTTCTCTATGCCTGGTTCACATTTAATATAATGTAGCAATATTTCACGATGATTCTCCAATCTGTAGATGATAGTGTTTTGATCACGTTCAATTTTCACCGATGGATGGTATGCTGTTTGTCGATAGAGTTGATGCCGTTTGCGAATTTTAAGAAGTTGTCTAAGTTTATCAATTGCTTCAAGTTTAGGGTTCCACGTGATTTTGTTGATCTCATCTGGACTATTATAAGAGTTCTCAACCCCCATTTTGCTGCGATACATTTCTTGTCCGGCATGATAGAATGGAATACCTTGTGAAATAGCAATCAGATGATTCGCAAAATCCTGACATATTTTAAATTCTTCACGTTCATATCCACATGAGAGCAACATTTTATCATAATATGTCAAATTATCATGACATTCTACATAATTAATGGATTGATTGGGAGATGTAAAAAGCTGGGGTGATCCGATAATAGCATCCATTGCTTTATGAATAAGATTTCTATTTCCCATCGTATAGCCCATACCAGCTCCATGCAGTTCACCTTTCATGACATTGCGATAGAAGTCATTAAAGTGAGAAAAAGATGGAAATGATGCTTGATTATTCATATTGGAACGCATCTTATTAGGAACTTCAGTGATCATGTTCCAACCTTCACCATATAGCATGATGGATGGATGACGTTTTTTTAATTCCGCTTCGATCTGTACCATGGTCTCTATATCGAGAAGACCCATCAGATCAAATCGAAAACCATCAATTTGAAAACGTTCAACAAAATGGACAAGTGAATCAACAATTAATCGTCTAACCATGTAATTTCTCGATTCGACGTCATTCCCACAAAATGATGCGTTCGTCATCTTTTTTGCACTGTTATGACGATAAAAATAACCTGGTACAATCCTATCATAAGGAAATGTTAGATGATTGAAGACGTGATTATAAACCACATCCATGTTGATTCCTAACTTTATACGATGGGCTTCATTGATGACAGAACGAAGTTCATTAAGTCGTTCGTGAGGATCTTGTGGTTTTTTTGAGTACCAACCTTCCACACCAAAATAGAAAGATGGATTGTATCCCCAATTATAAAGTGAATCCTTCTCTACATCGTGGACACCTTCAAAATCAAACACAGGTAAAAGCTGAAGATGGGTCATCCCAAGACGTTTAATATAAGATAGAACATGACTCTTTAGCAGTCGACTGTGCTCGATAAGTCCTTCATACAACCCTTTGTTTTTAACGTCAAGATTAATCGTCAGATCACGTACGTGTCCTTCATAAATCACAGCATCAACTGGATTTTGAACTTTAATGGGTGTTGGAAGAATGGGGATTATTGTGTTCCAATCAATGACATAAGAACCATCTAACCCTAAGGCGTTGCTGTAAGGATCAATAACATTTTCGTAGTGATCAACCAAACGAATCTTATAATAATAAGCTTTACCTTCTATATCACCATCAATGATACGATCCCAAATGGGTTCATGGTAACTCATGGGGTATTCTTCACCTTCAACGACAACAAAAACCTCTTTAGCAACCGGACTAAAAAGGGTAAAACGTGTGGATGAATGCTTGTAATCATAACCCAATGGACCATCATAACGAAAACGTGATTCAAATTCCTTCGTCAGTGTCACCAAACCAATTTCGAGTGGATAGGTTTCTTCATTAACGGATATATGATCGCAAAGGTGGAGTTCAAGTGGACGATCTGTAGCGAAATACTGACAATATCCTTCATTTTTTACCCAGCGAATGTTATGGTTAGGTATGCTAATTTGATGAATGTATTGATCAGATTCAACACGTAAAAGTGTCATGCTATCGATAAATATTTTCATCTGATATGCTCCCTTAACGTATCGATAATGATGGGGTCTTCATCGGTAACGATCATTTGATTGTTGACGATCACTTCTTTTTCATTGATAAAGTTAGTATAAACACCATCGATCAAAGGAACTTTTATTTGTGCCTTGTTTTCAAGGTTGAAAACACCCACAACGAGTTGATGTTGATATTGGTAACTCAAAACAACAGCTTGCTCTTTTTCGTGAACATGGAAGTTTCCATGGATGAAAAGTGGTTGTTTTTTAAACAGTGCAAGTCTTTTAAAGAAAGGTTCTAGGGATTTTGTAAAATTCCATTCAATCACATCATATTCAAAAAGACTCGGTTGATGCATATTTTGATGTTCCATTCCTGCATAAATAAGATCGGAAGAGCACACGTCTGAACTCCAGTCACCGAATACGATCT
>CALKAH010000096.1 GCA_937983315.1 uncultured Acholeplasmataceae bacterium
CGATTGTGTTCAACCAGGAAACACTCATCGGAAATGAAGAGTACGGTTTCGTTGAATCTATAGATCATCGAGCTCTTGAAAATACCCAAATGAAAGATGTCCCTATGAAATACAACCATATGGATTCCTTTCTTATCATCGCTCGAACAAAGAATAAATCACTGACATTATCGGTCGATAACATTGGGCTTAAAGTACAAGCGGAATTAGTCGACACGCAATCCAATCAAGACATCTACAAGATGGTTCGAAGCGGACTACTTGATAAGATGAGTTTTGCTTTCACTGTTGAAGAACAGTCATGGAATAAAGAAGGCAAAATCCCTAAACGTACCATCACTAAAGTCGGTAGGCTCTATGATGTCTCAGTGGTAGACACACCAGCTTACGATTCAACCAGTATATATGCTCGTTCTTTAGAGTCTATGGATGTAGAACTAAAGGATATGGAGTTAGAAGAGCAGAAACAGCATGTTGAAGTGATGAAAAAGAAGATCCGTATCAAAACAAACTACTAAATCAAAAGGAGAAAAATCATGAATTTAGAAAAAAGACGTAAAGAAATTGAAACACGTTTGACTGAGATTCGCTCACTCGTAGAAGCAGAATCTGATGTAACAAAACTTGAAGCATTCGACAATGAATGCAATACCTTACAAGAGGAACGTTCTGTCATCGATAAAAAGATGATGATTGCATCCAAAGTAGAAATCAAACCGATTGTCATTGATACACGCACTGACAATAAGGAAACCCTAGAACTACGCGGTAAACAGCTCCGTGAAAATCGAGTTATCCAAGTGTCCAGTTCGGAAGTTTTGGTTCCTGAAACTGTATCAAACAACCTCGCACCAGTTCCATATGCTCAAGTATCCACATTGGTGGATAAGGTCAATATCATTAATCTTAATGGTGGTGAAACCTACAAGAAATCCTTTGTGAAATCGAATGGCATTGCTGGAACAACAGCTGAAGGTGCAGCATACACTGAGACTGAACCTGCATTTGGCTATGTCACCATCACGAAGGTTAAGATTACAGCTTATACCGAAATCACAGAAGAACTTGAAAAGCTTCCAAGCATTCCTTATCAATCTGAGGTTCTCAAGAACATCAATGTATCACTCAAAAAGAAAATCTCAGAGCAAATCCTGCGTGGTGCTGGTACTTCCAACACATTTACAGGAATCTTCAGTGATCAAGCAGTTGCACTAGCAGATACAACACCAGTCGAACTATCTGCAATCACTGACACAACTTTAGATGACATCATCTTTGCTTATGGTGGCGATGAAGAAGTCGAAGGTGGTGCAGTTCTTATTTTGAATAAGAATGACTTGCGTGCATTTGCTGGTCTTCGCACTTCCGAAGGTCGTAAGGTTCATACCGTTGATTATATCAATCAAACCATCGATGGCATTCCTTATGTGATCAACTCACATTGCAAGGCGATTGCTGACAGTGCAACCACTGCAGGTGAGTATGCGATGGCTTATGGTTCCCTTAAGAACTATGAAGTGCCTATCTTCTCACCGGTTGAAATTGGCAAATCGACAGATTACAAATTTAAAGATGGCATTATCTGCTACAAAGCATCGGTATTCACTGGTGGCAATGTGGTAGGTTATAAAGGTTTCCTTCGTATCAAGAAGAAAGCCGCTGCCTAATCGG
>CALKAH010000097.1 GCA_937983315.1 uncultured Acholeplasmataceae bacterium
GTGTATAGGTCATCGCGATGGTAAATCCTATCAATGCTAAGATCATCACCTCAAGAGGAAGTCCTGCACCAATGGCTTGTGCTAAAATCTCTTCAAGTTGACTCTTGAAGAAAAGACTTGCGATGGATGCGACAAGTAAAATCACAGGTCCAAAACCAGCATTGGTTGCATATGTGATACTACTTTGGAATCGTTTAGCTTCCTTACTGACTAATGCCCATATGAGAGAACGCTTTTGATACTTGAGTGGACCTCCATCACGTCTCATCGTGATCCGTATTCCCTTTTGATTCGTCTTTTGAACAAGGCCTTGGATGAAGTATAGATATAATCCAAAAATGAAACCATTTGACAAGACCACATAGATCAATGAGATCAATGATTGTTCATGAACCGCTAGGCGAAACCAATCAAAGGGCAAATAAACCCTTGCGATCCCACTAAAGAGATCAATTTGACCTGTTAATGGATTTTGACTGACATCATTCACTGAAAACATCACCATGAATAATCCAATCATTAAGACAAAGACTAAAACAATATTTAAGATCTTTGCATGTCTCATCCGTGCCGTCAGTGTTGCAATCCCTAATGATAAGAAGCTCACCACGGTTACAGGAATCAGTGGAATGAAAAGAAAGCCAATAATGAAATAAAGTATACTTAAAAGATTTAAACCATACCAATAAAAGTATGAAAATAAAATCGGTGATACAACAATAAAACTCATTAGATAAAGCATGATCATCATGACGGTCATCTTAGCTGCTAATACAACCCTCGGATGAATCGGTAGTGGTGCTAAAATCTCATAGTCTTTATAATAGAATAATGTACCACTTGCCCGGAAAAACGTAATAATAAATGCCATACCCAAGCTATAGACACAAATAAAACTGATCAAAATCGCATCTTGACCGAGATCGTGTAACATCTTACCCAAATCAAAAAACATGTAACCGAAAAGCCCAATAAAGGTTGCGATTGAATAAACAATCGCTAAACCAATCAGTATGGCTTTTGCTTTAGACTTCTTAACATCAAACCCCATCAGTCGCTTTATGGAGATGTTCTCTTTTAAAAATAATTGAACAAGGGATCTATACATTAGGATTCCTTTTGGATTTCCATGAATATACTTTCAAGCGACTGATCTTTAATGATGGTTTGTGTTTCACCATAGGCGACAATCTTTCCTTGTTTGATAATCGCAACCTTATTGCATAGCTTCTCAACAACTTCAAGCACGTGTGTTGAAAAGAAAATGGCTGTTCCTTGATTACACATGGTCTTAAAGATTTCTTTAAGTTGAAAACTTGCTTTAGGATCTAATCCTACAAAAGGTTCATCAAGCAAGAACAATTTAGGTTTATGGATGAGTGCACTGATAATCACTAATTTTTGTTTCATCCCATGAGAATACGATGAAATCGGATTGTTTAAGACATCTCTAATTTCAAATAAAGATGCATATTGATCAATCGCTTTTTGACGATCAGCTTGATCCATTTCAAAGACATCTGCGATAAATTCAAGATATTGTAGACCTGATAACGATTCATAGACATCAGGATTGTCAGGTATATAAGCAATTCTTCTTTTGACTTCGAGTGGATTCTTTTTAACATTTAAACCATCCACTGTAATATCTCCTTCATCGAAATCAATAATCCCTGCAATGCTCTTTAACAATGTTGTTTTTCCAGCTCCGTTATGTCCAACAAAACCAAAAATATCCCCTGGTTCAATGATGAGTGATACATCATCGACAGCTTTTTTAATGCCATCATAACTTTTAGAAACATGATCAATATTTAACATGATATCCCTTCCCTTCAAACGCTTTTTCAAAGCCATTTTACCACTATAAAACCGATTGATGCGAATAAGTTGTCATTTTTTACTCAAAATATCATATAATGATACTATACGTTACTCTTAGGAGGGAAAGCATGAAAACAAGTAAAGAATTAAGAAATCAAGCATGGGAACAGCTTAGAAAGAGCTATTGGATGGTCTTGGTTGTCACGTTGATTGTTGTTGCACTACCAGCAGGAACATCGATTGGAATTATTGGCTTTATTATTGCTGGTCCACTTTTAGTGGGTCAATCGATTTATCTGATTGACATGATTGAAACAAATCCAGAAGGAAAAAAGATTGAGTTATTGCTTGAAGGATTTAAAAAGAGCTTTGTTAATTCGCTTTTAGCATGGTTATTGACAAGTATCTTCACATTCTTATGGTCATTACTCTTTATTATCCCTGGTATTATCAAGGGATTAGCTTATTCAATGACTCCTTATATCCTTGCTGAAAATCCTGACATGGATGCAATGAAGGCGATCGATCAGTCTCAAGAAATGATGAAGGGTCATAAGATGGATCTCTTTATGCTTTATTTAAGCTTTATTGGTTGGTTCATCTTGGCGATGTTAACCTTTGGTGTTGGGATGATCTTCTTGATGCCATACATCAACACAACCGTTGCTAACTTCTACTTAGAATTACGTGGTAAAAAAGTCGTTACAGCTGAAATCGAATAAAAAGTAAAGGCCAAGTCAATTGGCCTTTTTGCTACCATAAATGATGAACATGGGGTTTGATGAAGGTGTTATAGATACGCTCAACATCTTTCATCATCTGATCAGTAAGCGGTGGAAGTTCTGCCGCTTTTATATTTT
>CALKAH010000098.1 GCA_937983315.1 uncultured Acholeplasmataceae bacterium
CCACCGAGATCTACACTCTTTCCCTACACGACGCTCTTCCGATCTTTCTTCACAATTGATCAAGAATGTTTCAGGGTTATTTGAACATGATGGAGTTGTCGATCTTGCTTTACATGTCGAACAAATAAGTCAAATGATGACAGAGGATGTCATACGTTATGTGGTTGTCACTTCAGTGAATAAAGAAGACCTAGACCCATCAGCATCTTTAGAGCTTATCCTTCATACTCACTACTTAGATGGATATCTCAGTGAAGTTCCCTTCTACATCAATCAAATCGACTAAGAACAAAAAAATGGCCTAATAAGGCCATTTATTTTTGATAGGTAGCGAGTATTAATCCACCCTCGTGACGGACATCTACCAGTTTAAAATGGGCATTAACATCCTGAAATAAAGGAATACCCTGTCCCAATAATGTTGGAATCCATGCTAACTCAAGTTGATCCACGAGATTCTTCTTGATCAAATCTGAAGCAAGCATTCCACCACCAACAAGCCATATATCTTTACCTGGTTGTTCCTTTAATCGTTTGATCAAATCTTCAGGATTTTCTGATACGAGTGTAGCACAGGATGATTCCTCAGGTTTTGATGTAATCACAAACGTATCATATCCATCATATGGCCATGAAGACATCTTCATAATCCAATCATAGGTTCGTCTTCCCATGACAATGGTATCAATGGATGACATCAGCTTCTCATAGGACGTTTGAACAAGCTTGACATGTTCATATCCATCTAAAAAGGACAAATCATCATGCTCTCCAGCAATAAAACCATCTAAACTCATCGCAATATACAAAATCACCTTTTTCATCGGATCACCTCATGTGACATCCTATCATGAAAATGGAGAACCTTCAACGAATACGCCCCATCAAATGTGATATTTCATGATATAATAAATACGGTGAAAAAATGAGTACAATTAACAGAGCAATGAAAGTCATTCAAGTTTTAAAACAAAATGGGTATGAAGCATTTATTGTTGGTGGTGCAGTGCGCGACCACCTTTTAAAAATGCCACTCACCGATATCGATATTACAACCAATGCCAAACCTTATCAAGTTGCTAAACTCTTTAAGACAGCCCCAACGGGTATCAAATATGGAACAGTAACGGTGTATTATGGACAAGACACATTTGAGGTGACAACATACCGTATTGATGGCCCTTATCAAAATGCGCGTCATCCTGAAGAAGTAAGCTTCGAAGCGACCGTTGAAGATGATGTGAAGCGTCGAGATTTTACGATCAATGGTCTTCTGATGAATGATCAATACCAGATTGTCGATTATGTCAACGGACAAGCTGATTTAAATGCGAAACTCATACGTGCCATCGGTGATCCTCATACACGGTTTGAAGAAGATGCCCTACGGATGATGCGTGCCTTCTATTTTCAATCCAAACTTGGATTTCAAATTGAAAGAAATACCCGAGATGCCATCTTTGAATTAAGACACAATATTCCTAAGATTTCCAACGAACGTGTTTTAGCAGAACTGATTAAAATGTTTAAAGGTCCCTACCTGAAACGTGCGATTCAGTCGATGATCACCACGCAAGTCCACGAGGTTTTACCGGGCCTCAAAGAAGGTCTACTCTTCACACAAAAGATGGAAGAACTCCCCTTTGTCGATGCCTTCTTCACCCTATCTTTTGCATTACATGGTAGTGTTCCCAAAGAATGGACGTTCTCAAATAAACACCGTCACCGGTATGAAACAGGAAGTTTTTTAGCTAAACAACCTCAACCTTACGACGCACATACGCTCTATACCTATGGTTTAGACCTCTGTTTACTCGGTAATCGTGTCAGTTATTTACTTGGCAAATCAAAAAACCTAAAACAGCAGATCGAATATGATTTTAGCCATCTTCCCATTCAAAGTGATCTTGACTTAAAACTAAGAGCACCTGAAATGATTGAAATGACAGGCAAGAAAGCTGGATCATGGGTTAAACAGATGCAAACAGACATGGTTAATGCTATTTTAAAAGGTACTTTAAAGAATGATAAACAAGAGCTTGAAGCATACCTTCTCGCTCATATCAAGGAGTGATCAGATGGAACTCAATGTGAATCAAACGTATCAAATTGTCGCGAAAGTCGAATCCATCAATTCAGGTGCACACTTTTGTAATACAACCGTGATGACAACAGAAGGTGAACACATCAACTTGAAACTTGAATTTGAACAACTTTCAGAACTTCAAATGGGGAAAGTCTATCAATTTGAAGCGCTCGCGGTTGTCAAACTTGAAGATGAACTCGTCTTAAAGTGTACCAAAATTACACCTGCAGAATCGATTATAAACGATGAAGCTCTTGAAGAAATTCTTGAAAAGTTCTATGTTTATGCACCGATTCCCATGATGCAAATCAAGCGCGGTATCGAATCATACATGAATAAAATCGAAAATGAGATTTTAAAGAAAATCACAAAAACGATTTATAAAACAAATGAAAAGACATTCTATCTCCATCCAGCAGCAACCAAGTTCCATCATTCCTATGTCGGTGGTCTTTCTCATCACACGTATACCATGCTTAAATTGATCGATCCATTCATTCATGTCTATCCTTATTTAAATAAAGATTTACTTTACGCGGGAACGATTTTACATGATATGTCAAAGATTGGTGAAATCAGTGGTGTCGATGGTGAATATACCAAAGAAGGACTCCTCATTGGTCATCTTGTCATGCAAA
>CALKAH010000099.1 GCA_937983315.1 uncultured Acholeplasmataceae bacterium
AGATCGTATTCGGTGACTGGAGTTCAGACGTGTGCTCTTCCGATCTTTTTTCACCAAAATGAACATAAAGAGGAATGGAAATGATTTGATATTTTTTTAGTAATTCAAGACTTAAATCTGCAGTTGAATCGGTCATAACGACCACTGGATTTGACATACATCATACCCCCTTGTTGATTATATTTATTCTACCACACAAATAAAAAAACACCCAAGTTTTTGGGTGTCAATGATTAAATGATGGGAAGATACTTATCAAGTTCCCATTGGGATATTTTCATCTTGTATTCATCCCACTCTTTGGTTTTTGCTTCAATCAGTTTTGTGAATAGGACTTCACCAATTGTTTCTTTCATTAGTTCACTCGCTGAAAAGAATTCAATCGCTTCTTTTAAGCTTTCAGGAAGATTACGAATACCTAAACGTTTACGTTCGACATCACTCATCTTAAAGAGATTCTTCTTCACAGGTGATACACCATCTAAAAAATTACGAATGCCATCTAATCCTGCTGCTAAGAGTGCACTCATCGCAAGATATGGATTAGATGAGGGATCCACACTACGAACCTCGATACGGGTGGATTTACCACGTGCTGCAGGGATTCTAATCATCGTGGAACGATTAGCATCGCTCCATGAGATATAACATGGTGCTTCATAACCAGGAACTAATCTTTTATATGAATTTACTGTTGGATTGGTCACTAAACAGAACTCTTGTGCGTGTTTCATGACACCACCAATAAAGGATAATGCAGTTTTTGATAATTGATTTTCAGTTTCTGGATCATAGAAAAGATTTCTACCTTCTGCATCTGATAAAGATACATTGGAATGCATACCTGATCCATTGATACCTTGAATGGGTTTAGGCATAAATGTTGCATGATAACCATGACGTCTTGCAATATTCTTAACAAGTACTTTGAATGTTTGAATATTATCACATGCTTCAAGAGCATTATCAAAATGGAAGTTAATCTCATGTTGACCAAAAGCCACTTCATGGTGAGAGACTTCCATATCAAAGCCCATCTTTTCAAGTTCGAGAACGATGTCACGACGTACGTCTTCTGAACCATCAACAGGTGCTAAATCGAAGTAACCACCTAAGTCAGAAAACTCCATGGTGGGTTTCCCTTTAGCATCGAGTTTAAACAAGAAAAATTCAAGATCGGAAGAGCACACGTCTGAACTCCAGTCACCGAATACGAT
>CALKAH010000100.1 GCA_937983315.1 uncultured Acholeplasmataceae bacterium
TCGACTTAGCTGCACTGGTTGCAGGTGCTAAATTTCGTGGTGAGTTTGAAGAACGTTTAAAAGCTGTTCTCAATAAAATCAAGGAATCGAATGGGGAAATTATCCTCTTCATCGATGAATTGCATACGATAGTTGGTGCAGGACGCGCAGATGGTGCGATGGACGCATCAAATATGTTAAAACCCATGCTTGCTCGTGGAGAACTTCACTGTGTCGGTGCAACCACACTCAATGAATATCGCAAATATATCGAAAAAGACTCAGCTTTAGAACGTCGTTTCCAAAAAGTTGTGATCAACGAACCCACGGTGACGGATACAGTCAGTATTTTGCGTGGTTTAAAATCTCGTTTTGAAGCTCATCATGGGGTTCATATATCAGACCCAGCCATTATTGCTGCTGCAACCTTATCAAACCGTTATATTTCAGACCGCTTTCTACCCGATAAAGCGATTGATTTGATCGATGAAGCATGTGCATCCATTCGATTAGAAATCGACTCGATGCCTGTTGAACTAGATTCTGTATTAAGACGTTTGATGCAACTTGAAATCGAAAGAACAGCACTCGATAAAGAAACGGATCCCATTTCAAAAGAACGTTTAGCAAAAATCAATATCGAAACCTCATCGTTGAAAACACAAGAAAAACAACTGAGAGCACAATGGGATAAGGAAAAACAACAGATCAACGAGATTAAAATGAAAAAGAATGAACTGGAGAAATTACGCAATGACTTGCAGAATGCATTCAACGCCAATGACTATCAAAAAGCTGCAGAACTCCAGTACAGTAAGATCCCTACTGTTGAAAAAGCAATCGACCAAATGACCAAAGAAAGCCAACAAGAAGGACGTTTATTGACTGAAGTGGTGACTGAAGAATCGATTGCTGAAATCGTTTCTAAATGGACTCAAATACCAGTATCAAAGCTGATGTCAGGTGATAAAGAAAAGCTTTTACACCTCGAAGAAACACTCAAAAAAAGGGTGATTGGTCAAGATCATGCACTACGATTGATCAGTGATGCCATCATTCGTCAACGTGCAGGGATTAAAGATGAGAATCGACCCATAGGCTCCTTCCTCTTCTTAGGACCTACGGGTGTTGGGAAAACCGAAGTTGCTCGTTCGCTTGCTGAAGCTTTGTTTGATAGTGAACATCAAATCGTTCGTATCGATATGAGTGAATATATGGAGTCACACAGTGTGTCTCGTTTAATTGGATCACCACCAGGATATGTTGGATATGATGAAGGTGGTCAATTGACTGAAGCGGTTAGACGTAAACCTTATTCGATTATCCTCTTTGATGAGGTTGAAAAAGCTCATCCAGAAGTCTTTAATATTCTTCTTCAAATTTTAGAAGACGGACGTTTAACGGACAATCAAGGAAGAACCGTTGACTTTAAAAATACCATCATCATTTTAACATCCAACATTGGTAGTGAATTCTTACTCAGCTATGATCCTAACGCACAAAAAGAAGTCATGAACTTAGTGAAATCAAAGTTTAAACCTGAATTCATTAACCGTATCGATGAAATTGTCATCTTTAATGCATTATCACTCAAGATTCAAGTTGAAATCGCGAAAAAAATGCTACAAGACTTATATGAACGACTTCTTGAGAAAAATATCCATGTTGAATTGAGTGAAGAGATCCAAAAATTTGTTATTAAACATGGATTTAACGATGAATATGGCGCAAGACCACTCAAGCGCTTCATTCAACGTCAGATTGAAACATTGATTGCGACCAAAATGATTGAAGGGTTCATTATTCCCCATCAACATTATCGCATGATCGTTGTATCAGATCATCTTGACATCGAACGTATCGAAGAATAAAAAAGCACTCACTGAGTGCTTTTTTCATGCTTTCTTTTCGACGATGAAGTGATAAATCAAGTATCCAACAACAAGAACACCTAATCCAATCAATGATGGAACCAGACTTTGAATGAGTGTTGCAACAAACAATCCAATCATACCAATGATCGCAATCACAGGAACAACAGGATATCCAAATACGCGATAGGGTCGATCCATGGTGGGATACTTCTTTCTAAAAATGAAGACTGCAATAAAGATTAATGTATTAAAGATCAATCCACCTAAAACGACAAATGTCAATAATTCTCTCACATTAAAAATCAATAAGATGAGTGCCATGATACTTGAACCAATCATCGCTTTTGCTGGTGTTTGGAATTTGGGATGTACATCACCCAATTGCTTAAAGAACGTTCCATCAAGTGCCATTGCATAATACACACGTGGGAATACCATGATACTACCATTCAGTGCTCCAAAAATGGAGATCATCACTGCAATGAAGATGACAAACATACCTGTATTGCCATAATGCGTCATCATGGCAAGGATAGGAAGATTCGCTGAACCATCAAGTGTTTCTAAGGTTCCAAATGGAATCAACCGATATAAGCTGACCACAAACAAAATATAGACAATCGTGACTAATCCGATGGCGATGATTAGTGCACGCGGTAAATCTTTCTTCACGTTTTTCATTTCACCTGCGACGGTGTTCAAATTCGTCCATCCTTCATATGCCCATAATGTGGTGACAACCGCAAAACCAATCATCGGAATCACAGCAAGAAAATGAGAGTTCTCTTGAGGGACAAAAGATAGAGGGAAACCATCACCTTTCAAAAAGAACCCAATGAAGATGATACCAATCAAGGGAAGTAATTTGACAATAAGAAATATTTTTTGAACCCATGCTCCCATTTTGATTCCTAATAAATTGATCCCTGTCAGAAAGATGATCAGCATAGCAGCAATCAATCGAATCACCAAGGCAGATATCGGGACGATGTAGGCAAAAACCTCTGCAAAGACAAGTGCTAATAAGGCGATACTTCCTGAACTTGATAGTACAAAATTCATAATACCTGATAAAAAGGCTACCCCTTTACCATAAGCTTTTCTTAAATACACATAGTAACCACCTGTTTCAGGAAACATCGTACCTAATTCAGCATAGGTCAATCCTGAAAAGAGCGTGATGATACCACCAATCAGCCATACCAAAAGTGATAAGCCTAATGCGTAACCGACTTCAACCATGACCATGCTTGCAAATACAAAAATACCAGAACCAATCATGATGCCAGCTAAAATCGCTATACCACTAAACAATCCTATTTCTTTTTTAAGTGAAGACATGTAATCACCCTTTCATCCATCACTACATTAGCATAAATTGGTTTGAATTTCGAATTATTTGCAAAAAAACACCCTAATTGAGGGTGTCTTTAAGGTTGAGTAATCACTAAGGAAAGAACGTATCCATTTTCTGTCCAAACGGATTGATCAAAATCAGCATAAGCTTTGACAGATAGATGGTGTTTTTCAATGATCGCAACAAGTTGATCTTTCGTATAAGGATAAAGGGTCGTTTGATCGGTTGTTATTGATTCTTGAAGTTTTAAAGTCGTTTGAAATGTGATCGATTTTTCATGATACGTGTATTCACGAATGAACGATCCACCTTCAAATAAGATCGGCTTCAACATGTGAGGTTTTTCGTTTAAAATGTGTGTATAGTTTAACAGTTGTATCAGCGCATAACCTTGTGGATGAAGCGATTTTTTAAGGTTGTGGAAGAATAGATGAAGTTCATCCTGATTTAAATGAGGAAGCGTATTACCAAAACATGTAATGAGTTGATAGGTTTTGGATTGAGTCAAAAATTCTACCATACTCATGTGATGAAACAAAAGATGAGGGAAGGTATGTTTTGCATACTCAATCATCGCTTGATTGAGATCAACTCCTTCAGCATTCATCTTCATGCTGTGAAGAAGATCAACAAGTCGTCCTGTACCACACCCTAAATCAACAGCAAATCCATCAGGTGTTATATAGTCGATGAGTAAGGTTTTTAGATCTTCATCAAAAGGAAAGATTCGATTATAGTATGCGACAAAATGATCATACATATTATAATGCTCCTACTGCTCGAAAGAAAACAATGAAACCAAAAAGGGTAAAGATTGAGAATACTGAGGACCATATGACAAGCTGTCCAGCCAGTTTTTCATCCCCTCCCATTTCATGAACCATAATCGCTGAAGAAACTGCAATCGGGGTTGCGAAAAGTGCAATTAATCCAGCATACGCATATTCCATACCTGGGATACGATCTTCTAAATAATAGGCTAAACCTAAAGTGATCGCTGGAACAATAAGAATTCTCCATGTGACTCCTAGAGCAATTTTATTAAATAATGGCTTAACGACAGAAAGTTCAAATTGGCCTCCTAAAGCGATTAACGCCATAGGCGATGCTGTTTGACTGAGTAGACGAATCGAATCATAGATGAACTTCGTATCATTCTTTAATGAGAAGAATGGTTCTCCACCTTCAGGTGTAATGAATCCTCTGATCAACAGAGCAAGAAGCCCTGAGAACACACCTAAAATCAAAGGATTTGTCAAGATGTTTTTAATCATTTTTTTGATGCTAATCCGTTCGCCATGTTCATTGGTTTGATACATCGTCAGTGAAATCACTGATAAAACGTTGGCGAGTGGGATGGTAAATGCTGAGAGCAATGCGACAACTGCAATCGCTTCAACTCCGCCTAAAGTTTGTGCGAGAGGGATGCCAATCAGTGCAAAATTGGATCGAACGATCACTTGTAGAATAACACCTTTTTGATTAGGATCCTTGACTGTAAAAGGAATAGTGAGATAACCGATTGAAAAGAGGAGAAGCATCATCACAACAGCAAATAGAATCACACCAAATTTGATCTCTGAAATATCTTCAATGTTATAAACATTAAAGAATAAAAGTGCAGGAAGACCTACACGAAAGACGTATTTATTCAAGATGTTAACAAAATGAACATCAATAAACCGAATGCGTTTTAAAACATAGCCCAATAAGATGAGTACGACAATGGGCAAAATAGCATTTGCAGCAAATAAAAATGTATCTAACATGAGGTTGGCTCGCTTTCATAGTGTACGCAATCATTGTATCATGTTTGTGTTTTTTGAACAATCTCACATCAAAAGAAAAGCACATGTCCTTTGATCATGTGCTTTAACGATGCTTTAAGATTCTTTTTTGGTATAGTCTTGTTTACGAATGGATCCATCGACCTTGTGAATAACAACCGATGATCCAGCAGATTCAGCAAGTTGTTCTGCAAAAGCGATTGCTTCTTTTTGTGTATCAAAGAATTTGATCGTTTTGGTTGAACCTTCTTTACGAACGCGCCACTTCTTGAAGTTTTCCGAGTCTTCATCTTTGTTTTGTGATACGTGATATTTCTGAACCTTAGGTGTTTTTGATTTATCGTCTGCAACTTCTTCTTCAGCTTGTTCTTCTTGAACAACTGGCTTTTCTTCAACTTTAGGTGCTGGTTTCACTTCAGTTTTTGGTACTTCTTTTTCAACAGGTGCTTGTTCTTGCGTGACTTTCACATCTTCTTTTGCAACCACTTTCTTTTCAACGACTGGGGTGACTGGGGGAGTGGGTTGTGGTTTCTGTTCGACTTTGGGTTCTTCAACCTTTTTTTCAACAACTGCTGCTTGTTCAGCTTGTTTTTGTGCTAAAGCAGCCTTTTCTGCCTCGAGGGCTCTTTTCCGTTCACGTTTCTTTCTAAAAAAACACATGGATAAATCTCCCTTCTTCGTACTTTACCTTCATTATAATACACAAATTATGAATTTTCATAGCAAAGGCTCATTTCTTTTTCTTTTATTTCAACAAAAAAAGCGAAATGTTTGGTTTTCGCTTTCTTATTCACGTTCAATCACATAGACTATACGGGTGATTGTTGTTTGTAATCCTGAAGGATCAGTCACACGATACATGACCTCATATCTGCCTGCATCATCTAAGACATCACCGATAACTTCAATGAGAACTTCACCCCCACTGTTATCTGATGCCATCACTCCTGCATCATGCCACTCTTCTCCTACCATGACTGTATCAACACCTGAATTGAGCGTGACAACGGGTGGTGTCTGATCTTTAACCGTGACTTTTCTGACAAGCGTCAACACGAGATCGCGGTGTGATGTTTGATAGATGATATCATAAACACCTTCTTCGGTTGAATCAACTTGATTTGAAATCACAGTCACAACGAGTTCTTTTAGACCATAATAAGCAGTAGCTCCTGCATCAATATGTGTTTCTCCGAGGTCGATGGTATCTATACCGGGGTTTAACTCAAAGTCAAGATAATCCAATGAAACTTCTGTGCACGATGATAAGGTGATGATTAGAATCATCAAGATGAA
>CALKAH010000101.1 GCA_937983315.1 uncultured Acholeplasmataceae bacterium
TCAAACAATGCATTGGCAAAGACTTCCATCTGCATATCAGGGTCATAATAATGGTAATGATCATAGACCACGCGTTGATAATATTTGATGAGTTCCACAGTTGATACAATCAAGCCAATTAAAAGCATGGAACCTGCTAAAAGATACTTGATTAAAAGAGGGAAATCAGAGCGAAAAACAAGATATATCACAGGTAAGAATAAACTGATGACAAAGGTTCTAAATGTCGAGGTGAATCCCTTCTTAAAGAGCATCCATGCCAAGACAAAGAGCATGATGACATTATAGAAGACAAAGAAATTAAACCATGAGAAATCATCAAGCGTATTTGCAATATGATTGATCCCTTGAATAAACAAGAAAATACCTAACGTAATGAGTGAAAGCATGACGATTTGTCTGCTATGTAAATACCAACGTTTGGTATAAAGTTTTCGTGCTTGAGGAAGATGATAGAAGTTTTTCATCTCTTTTTGATAACTAAAGAAAGGCCAATACGATCCCCTTAAACTAAATGAAATGGGTAGTACATCCTCATCACTCATTTTCTTCGCCATATAATCTTCAAAGGTAGATAAAGGATTTAAAACGAATAGAAGGGTACCAACGATAATAAACGGAAGGTGATAGGGATCATCAAGAAGGTATAAGAAAACGAAGGTGATGACGCCATAGATGCCAGCATTGATTAATTTGGGTACACCACCGAACACATAAATACCGACATAGACCAAACTGACAATGGCAGAAATCATAAAAATGCCTTGACCTCTTAAATTCAATAGAATCAAGGCAAGCGGCATCATCAAAAAGATTAAAATGGTCAATGAGCCAGCAATGGCAATGCGACGTTTCATAGTGACCCCCACTCTTTATTATACAAAAAAAAGGTGGAACTTACCACCTTTTTGTGTTTTACTTCTGGTTTGATAATGCGTCGACTAAATCTGCTTTCAGCATTTTGTCTGCGCCTTTAATGCCTTTTTCAATCGCGAGTGCCTTTAAATCTTTCACAAGCATCTTGTTGTAATCTAAAGCTTCAACGGTTTCACCTTTTTTTACAGGTTTAGCTTCAACTTTTTTAGGAAGATGACCATTGATGGCGTTCTTCGCTAAGGTGCAGTATGCACTAAATCCAGCAGGATCGTTAACAGCTAAGTCTGCTAAGACCTTGCGGTTGACTTGAACATTGGCGAGTGCTAATCCATGAATGAGGATGCTATACTTGGTATCATTCATCTTTGCAGCTGCATTGATACGTGTGATCCATAGTTTTCTGAATTGTCTCTTCTTTTGCTTTCTGTCTCTATAGGCATAGCGTAATGAACGCATGACTTGTTCATGGGCTGTACGATAAATCGTGCTCTTCGAACCGAAGTAACCCTTCGCGAGCTTTATAATCTTTTTCCGACGGCGTCTTGCGGTATATCCGCCTTTAACTCTTGGCATATTGGTCTCCTCCTGTTACATCAAGTTCGAAATCAAGGATTTAATACGCTTCTTGTCTGTTGCGTGAACCGATGTTTCGCCTCTTAATTGTCTGTTTTGTTTCGTTGTTTTGGAAGCTGCTAAGTGTCCTGTGTAGGCATGACCTCTCATGAGCTTACCGGTGCCAGTGACCTTGATTCTCTTCTTCAAGCCACTGTGTGTCTTTTGTTTTGGCATGATGATCCTTCTTTCTCTAATGGGTTAGTTATTGTTTGGTGTTAATAATGCAATCATGTTTCTGCCGTCCATCTTAGGCTTTGACTCAACCGTCGCCTTCGATCCAACAGCCTCAATAAAACGCTCCATAACTTTCATTCCAACATCGCTATGGGTAATCATTCTACCGAAGAAGCGAATGGTCAGTTTGACTTTATCGCCTTTTTCAAGGAACTTGAGTGCTTGTTTAAGCTTTGTATCAAAATCATGAACGTCAATCGTTGGGGAAAGACGTACTTCCTTGATGTCAACGACATGTTGATTCTTTTTCATTTCACGAAGTTTACGCTGTTGTTCATAACGATATTTGGAATAATCCATCAGTTTAGCAACCATCGGTTTGGAGTCTGGTGAGACAACCACGATGTCAAACTCGCGTTCTTGCGCAAGTTTTAATGCGTCACGGCGTGATAAGATGCCGACTTTATTGCCGGTTTCATCGATGACGAGAAATTCGCCATATGGAATCGTTTCGTTGACGAGATCGGTATTTTTTTGTCTGACTTGTTTAATGCAGTCCACCTCCATTTCTGTTTAAGAATAGAAAAGAAAAAGTGTGTACGTGTCGTACCCACTTGTCGATATCAAAAAGTTATTTTTTGATTGTGACAGTTTGCCTATGAATTCGTCCATCAGGCGAGAGGGTACCTCTTCTTTTCACAAATTTAATTCCGTTAAGATTATACCATAATTCGCATGTTTGTCAACGATAAACCTTAAAAAGGTGGCTTTCGCGATAACTTAACTGAGATCAGGAGTAATCCTAAACTAATATAACACAGTTTATAGATGATTGCAAGGCTATACTCTAAGATTGCGTATTGAAAAAGTGGACATAAAGCATAGAGGATGAATGAAAAGTGATCGTTTGTTAATGTTTGATGAATGATGAAAAGTATCGGAATAAAGAATGAAAGATGAGGATGCTTTGTTTTTGATAAAGGAAGTGATAAGACACACATCAACATGATATCTAACAGACGATGAAGGATTTCATCAAGTATTGAGGTTGAAGGTAGTTTTCTTGTCAATAAGATCAAGGTACCTTGTTGAATCAATACAAGAGGAACATAAAGCAAGATCACCCACTGGATAATGAAGATCAGTTTTGAGAGGTAGATCTTCATCCATCCGTTATAGGCTTGTAGATTTGCACATATCGGATGTTCAAGATCAATCATCATCCATGTGCTAAGAAAAACGAGAAGAATTGAAAAAAGGTGGGAAATCATCTTTTGATCTCCAATAACAACCATCTCAAAGATCTCATTGTCTTTGAGGTAAGTCGAGAGGGGTGAGATCACCATGAGTGCTATCAAAATGGTGATCAGGATTAGAAAGATGATTTTCTTCTTCGGTGAAAACGTCATGTATTCATAAAGTGTCATCATAAGCGTAGATGTTTCGTCGCCAGATGCAAGAATCGTTCCGGTTCATGAGTAGAAATCAAAATGGATGTTCCTTGATGATGACGCTTTTCAATCAGTTCCACCATCTTTTCTTTCATGACTTCATCCAGTCCAGAAAAGGGTTCATCGAGGATTAAAAGATGGGGTTTACCCATACATGCTGAAATAAACGCGATTTTTTGTTGATTACCCTTTGAAAGCTGGTGGATGCTTTTATCGAGTGGAACCTCCAGTGTATGAAGAAGGGTAGGATCGAGTGTATCTTTTTTGATTCTCGCCATCGTTAACAGATACTCCATCACCGGAATAAATGGAGGTAATACGACTTTTTCAGGAAGATAGCCCATCTTAAGTTTACGTTTTTCGATCGTTCCTGTATCCGGATGAATAAAGCCTAAGATGAGCATCAGTAACGTTGTTTTTCCTGATCCATTATCTCCACTGATCACTAAAAAATCGTCTTTGGATACTTCGAGGGTAAAGCGATGTGATAAATAGCGTTTTCCCGCTTCTTCTAATTTAATATAGTTCATAGGTATGAATCCAAGGTCCACTTTCTTTTAAGATGATGTAATCGGTGATATAGCGAAACGAATGAATGACTTGTTTTCTTCCATCAAGATAAGTGAAGATCAAAGGAACATCATAGAGCAAATAAGGAGCATCACTTACAGAAATGATCAACATGTTCTCATCAATTCTGAAGGTCGTATTAGCTTGTGTTCCGATATCGATCGAGGTGAGGGTTGAACCATCTCCTTCGATCATCACATGAATTTCAGCAATCCTAGACCTTAGAACATTGGGTTTCTTAAAACCCTCGAGGGATGTCCATGTGATCAGATCTTCATGATGATGTGTTGAAAACAAGGAAATTCGACCAAGATAGATCGATAAACTTTCTTGTTGCATGAGTTCAAGGTGGAGATAAGCGTGATCAAAAATGATATCTTCGGATATTTCAGGAAGGCTGATGGTATATAGAAGACGAGAAAAGACTTCACTGAGATAGTATTCGGTGTGACCTAATTCAAGATCATAGAGACTGACTTCAAGAAAATTGTCTTTTGTTTCATCACCGATTAAGATTCTCACATAATGGTTTTCATCAGCAAGCACATGATCAAGGTCATTGATATAGAGCATGATGGATCCAAAGGACTTTCCATCACCTACCCATGCATATTCTGTATTCACCGATAGTAGTTTAGGAATCATCTTGGGTTTCATCATCGATAAGATAAAACCAAGCAAAATCGAAAAAGAAACAACTGAAAGATAAAAGAGGAGACGTTTCATATTTTCTTCTTCTCCAACCGTTGGTATTCTGTTGTGACAACAAAGACTTCAAATCCCCCTTTTTCAACACGAATGAAGAGTGAATACCTCGCTGCAACGCCATTAGTCACTCGTCCTTCACCATAGATATAAAGATCAACTTGAGTACCTGGATCAACTAAAAAAGATAAATGATAAGTCTCTTTCTCATCATGTGATAAGGTGTAGTCTGCTGATAATTTGATGGCACTTTCTAAATTATTCTTAAATTTCGGGGCATCTTTTCCCACTTTTAATCCAATATTTCCGGTTGCTGATATCCCTAATTTCGATGATCGTTTTCTTTCTAGCTTATATTCATATTGAATCGGTGTATATCCATCATTGTAGTAACTAAAAAGAGTCTCTGAGATAAAGCTAGCTTTAATGTTTTCATTGACCAGATACACACGCCAACCACTCAATTTGAGTTTATGGACCTGTTTATAGTATGAGTTATACTCTTTTTCAGTGAAATCAACTAAAAGCTTTCCAGAGGTCATTTCGATGCGTTCATAACCTTGGTAGGATGACGCTTCCAAAAATAATGTGGGTATGCATGCTAAACTGATACACAATAAACAAAAAACGATACGTTTCATATGATCCCTCCTACTTTATCGTAGGGATGAACGTATCGTTTTACTTTTAATCAATTCTATGACTATCTACCATAATAGGTGAACAGTGCTGCACGAAGATCCTCTTCTGCTTTGTTATAGCGAGAATTTATCGTTGTATTCCATTGTTCTAGTTTAGCAAGAACTGTTGGTGTCCAAGCAGCTTCAAATCTCATTGGAGAGGTTGCAGCGGGGTCACCGGTAACAACTGCTGGGTTATAAATGTTCGACCATTCATAAAGGATGG
>CALKAH010000102.1 GCA_937983315.1 uncultured Acholeplasmataceae bacterium
CAAGCTGTCCTACTGCAAGTTGAAAGCGTAGGTTGAATAATTCAGCTTTTAGCTCGACAATTCTTTTTTCAAGATCAGGTGTACTAATCTTTCTGATATCTGCCGCTTTCACGCTTGCTCACCTCTTTTAACAATCTTTGTGCGGATGGGAAGTTTGTGAGAAGCTAAGCGAAGTGCTTCTTTCGCGATATCTTCGGTAACACCGTTGATTTCAAACAATACTTTTCCTTCCTTAACAACCGCTACCCAATGGTCAGGAGCACCTTTACCGGAACCCATGCGCACTTCGAGTGGTTTCTTGGTTTTTGCCAAGTGTGGGAAGATGTTGATCCATACTTTCCCTAATCTTTTCATGTGTCTTGTCATTGCGATACGTGCAGCTTCAATTTGGCGGTTGGTAACCCAAGCACCTTCTTGAGCGATGAGGGCAAATTCACCATTGAGGATTTCATTTTTCCCTTTGGCTTTACCTTCATAGCTGACGCGATGAGGACGACGGAATTTTGTTCTTTTAGGCATTAACATGATTACTTGCCTCCCTTGCTGTCACGAGCGTTACCCTTGTTTTCACGAGGTGCGCGTCTTTCTCTATTGTCTTGACGTGGTGCTCTTTCATCTTGCTTTTTAAGGTTTTCTTCACGTGTTTGTCCAGGTAGAACTTCACCATTATAAATCCATACTTTAACACCTAATACACCATATGTTGTGTGTGCTTCAGCAGTTGCATAGTCGATGTCTGCGCGTAATGTATGAAGAGGTACTTGACCTTCAGAATAACCTTCGCTGCGTGCAATTTCAGCACCACCAAGGCGACCGGAGACAAGTGTTTTAACACCTTTAGCACCAGACTTGAGTGCTCTTTGCATAGCAATCTTTTGAACACGTCTGAATGATGCACGGCTTTCGAGTTGTTCAGCGATACTTTGTGCAACGAGTGTTGCAACACGTTCTGGACGTTTTACTTCAACAACGTTGAAGACAACTTCTTTCTTGGTAAGCTTTTCTAACGCGAGAACAGCTTTTTTCTTGGTTTCAGCATCTCTACCGATGACAATACCAGGTTTTGCAGTGTGCAAAGTCACTTTGACGCGATCTTTTCCACCTTTGCCTTTGACGCGTTCGATTTCGATGTGAGATACTGCGGCTTTTTTATAAAAATCGTTGAGGTATTCGCGGATTAATGCATCTTCTTTAACCAAGGAGGGAACGACTGTTTTTTCAGCGTACCACTTGGAATCCCAGTTGCGAATAATACCGAGGCGCATACCTACTGGATTAACTTTTTGTCCCATGTGCTCTCACCTCTACTCTTTATCTGCCACAACAACAGTGATGTGGCTCGTTCTCTTTTGAATGATATCGCCTTGACCTTTTGCTCTTGGGAACAATCTCTTTAAGCGAACACTTTCATTGACATAACATTCTTTAACATAAAGATTATCTACGTTTGCATTGTTGTTGTGCTCAGCGTTGGCAACTGCACTGTTGAGCACCTTGAGAATAATTGGCGAAGCGGCACGTGGTGTAAACATTAAGATAGCTTGTGCTTCTTTAATCTTTTTACCACGAATCAGGTCAATGACCAATCTCGCTTTTCTCGGAGCAATGCGAACAGTTTTAGCTATAGCTCTAGTTTCCATGTTTCATTTCTCCTCCAATTACTTCTTCTTAGCTTTCTTGTCTTCCTTGTTGTGACCATGATAGGTACGTGTTGGTGCAAATTCGCCAAACTTGTGTCCGACCATATCTTCGGTGACATACACGGGAATGTGTGATTTACCGTTATACACAGCAACTGTATGACCAACGAAATCAGGGAAAACCGTTGAACGGCGTGACCATGTTTGGATCACTTTATTTTCGTTTGCTGCATTCTGCTTTTGAACCTTTGCTAACAAATGATCATCACAGAATGGACCTTTTTTAACTGAACGTGCCATAATTTTCCTCCTACTTCGAACGGCGACGAACGATTAGATCGTTGGACGCTTTCTTATGGTCGCGAGTCTTCACACCGCGAGCTTTCTTACCCCATGGGGTCATGGGTTGCTTTCTACCGATAGGTGCTTTACCTTCACCACCACCGTGTGGGTGGTCGTTGGGGTTCATGACGGATCCACGTACGGTTGGGCGAATACCCATATGACGTGTTCTTCCAGCTTTACCGATATTGACGAGTTCCCAGGTTTCGTTTCCGACAACACCAATGGTTGCACGGCATGTACCTAAGATCTTGCGAACTTCACCTGATTGAAGGCGCATCAAGACGTATTTGTCTTCACGACCTAAAATCTGTGCGGATGCACCTGCTGAACGTGCGACTTGACCGCCGCGTCCTGGGGAAAGTTCAATGTTGTGAATGATCGTACCAACTGGAATGTTCATAATGGGTAGAGCATTACCTGTTTTGATATCGACTTGTTCACCTGAAACAATTTCCATACCTACTTCCAAGCCCTTGGGAGCAAGGATGTATCTTTTTTCTCCATCTACATAGTTGATGAGCGCGATGTTTGCACTACGGTTTGGATCGTACTCAATGGTTGCGACCTTACCGATGATGTTGTCTTTGTTGCGCTTAAAATCAATTACACGATATTTTCTTTTTGCACCGCCACCGATATGACGTACGGTAATTTTACCTTGATTGTTACGTCCACCTGTGCGAGAAAATGGCTCAAGTAGTGATTTTTCAGGAGTAGATGTTGTAATTTCTTCGAATGTTAACACACTCATGCCACGACGACCTGGGGTTGTCGGGTTGTATTTTTTAACCGCCATTTGGTTAAACCTCCTCTAATCTTTCACTTTAAATGGTGAAGGCGTCAATCTTTTGACCTTCAGCTAATTTAACGACTGCTTTCTTATAAGCAGATTTGTAACCTTCGTATTTGCCCATCTTCTTATACTTTGGAAGTACGTTGATGGTGTTGACTGCGAGAACTTTCACGTTAAAAATTTCTTCGACAGCTTTTTTGATTTCAACCTTGTTCGCTTTTGGATCAACCTTGAAGGTGTAGCGATTTTGGCTTTCAATCAGTTTGGTTGTTTGTTCTGTAATGATTGGAGCTTTGAGAATATCGTAATATTTAGTCATTGCCCAAGACCTCCTCTAATGCTGCAACCGCATCTTTGGTGATGACGACATTCTTGCAATTGAGGATGTCATATACGCTGACATGTCCAACTTCAGAGAATGCAACGGTTGGGATGTTTCTTGCTGCAAGCACATCGTTGTCCGTAAAGGATGTTGCAACGATCAAGGTCTTACCTTCTACACCCAAATTAGTCAACATTTGTTGGAACAATTTGGTTTTTGGTGTTTCGATACCGAGAGTGTCAACAACTTTTAACTGTCCATTCGCTGTATGATAAGACAATGCAGAGCGAAGCGCTAATTGACGAACTTTTTGATTGAGCTTGATTGCATAACTTCTTGGTGTTGGTCCGAAGACGACACCACCGTGACGCCATTGTGGAGCACGGGTTGAACCTTGACGAGCACGACCTGTACCTTTTTGACGCCATGGTTTTTTACCACCACCGGATACTTCACCACGATTTTTTACATCGTGAGTACCCTGTCTCATTGCTGCGCGTTGAGCATTGACGACATCATATAATGCTTGTTGATGAGGTTCAATACCGAACACATAATCGGATAAGGTGAGTTCAGTGACCGTTTGACCTGCATGATTTAGTACATTGAGTTTTGGCATGATGACCCTCCTTACTTCACGCTCTTGATCGCTGATTTCACGATGACAAGACTCTTTTTAGGTCCTGGTACGCTTCCGCTGATCAATAGCAATTGATTTTCTACATCGACACCTGCAATTTTCAAGTTCTGAATGGTGACTGTTTCATGTCCCATATGCCCTGGTAATAATTTACCTTTGAGCTTACCTTTCATGGCACCCATTGAACCTGGACCACGGTGGTATCTAGAACCGTGAGTCATTGGACCACGATGGTGTCCGTGTCTTGTAATAGAACCTTCGAAACCCTTACCTTTGGAAGTTCCAGTGACATCGACGACTTCACCAACTTTAAATACATCTGTCTTCACAAGGTCACCGACCGTCAAATTCACTAATTCATTCTGCACTTCTTCAAAGCGGATTTCTCTAACGAAGCGCTTAGGTGCTGTATTAGCTTTTTTCACGTGCCCTTGTTCAGGCTTGTTACTTACTTTGTCCCGTTTCGTTTCGAAACCGACTTGAGTTGCAACGTAACCGTCAGTTTCGACAGTCTTTTGCTGCAGAACCACATTGTCAGCCACATCGACAACGGTAACTGGAATGAGTGTGCCATTTTCATCGAAAATTTGTGTCATTCCAAGTTTTCTACCTAAGATTCCTTTGGCCATAATTTAACCTCTTTCTTGTTTTTGTGTTATTTTTTTAGAACGATATCGATGCCCGATGGAAGGTCGATATCCATTAATGCACTGATCGTCTTTGGATTTGGATCAACGATTTGAATCAATCTCTTGTGCGTTCTACGTTCGAATTGTTCACGTGAATCTTTGTTAACGTGTGGTGAACGTAAGATGGTGAAGATTTCCTTTTCAGTAGGAAGGGGGATGGGTCCTTGGACGGTTGCACCAGTTCTAAGTGCACTTTCCACAATCTTCTTTGCAGCCTGATCAATCAATCTGTGATCGTAAGCCTTTAAACGAATCTTAATAACATCTTTTGCCATTTTGTTAAGCTCCTTTCGCCTATAATCTGGTATAGACTTGCTCCATGAGAAAACCTGACATCTAGACAACGGCTATCCGTGTGTCAGCAACCTCCCATTTCACAGCCTACTCGCATTTACACGAGCGTTACTATTATATAAGAAAAGCCGAGTCATTGCAACCCCTATGTGCAATTTTCTCAGCTTTTTTCTCTTATTCTTCATCTTTTTTATTGCTTTCTTTTTCTTTAGCAAGACGCATTATCATTTCTTGTTTCATTATAGGATCAACAACATCATCGATATCAAACGTTTCTACAAATGATTCGTGAAGTTGTCTTGTATAAAGAGTTCGTCGTGTATTTGCTGTATCCAAATTATGCTTGGCTTTGACTAATCGATATTGAAGTGTTTTCAATCGTGCTTTATTAAACTCCCCAACAAATTTACCTCGAGTTGCCATGCGAATTTCAATTTGATCGAGAATATGCTCAGGTATGTGCAAAGGCATGATAAAGTGCTTAATACCTCCAACAAGTAATCGATGAAAAACATCGTATGTCGTCATATAATGACCCATTAACATATTTGTACTTTTATATTTTCCAACGATAAATTGCTCTTTATTATACATGAGGTCGGGGTATAAGCCTTCCTTTCTCAGTGTCTTAATATCTGCATACGTTTTTCCAAATTTAAAGCCTTGGATGTAATCAATAATTGCTGCATCAAAATGAATGCTTTGCTTTTCAATAGAGAGCATACCTGTTTGTCCGTGAATCGCCCACTTATTTTCAAGCCCACTTATAAATGATATAGGGAGATTCTTCTCGATATCTCGATACATTTCTCGAGTATGGAAAATCCAGTTTTCATAATCATATCGAGTTTCAACATTGGGTACCATAAATGATAATTGCTTATCGGGAAACTTTTGATGAACTTTTGCTGCTGCATAAATAATGTTTTCGTAATAAGTGGGGTTGCAATAAAGCATATCCATGGTTGAAATGTCTTCAAAATCGGATGTTCTTAACATCTTTTCCATAAGAGGTAATCTGATGGTAATCGAGTTCCCTTTATACACATCAAAAATGTGATGGAATCGCTGTTCCCACTCTCTCGTTGTCAAACTTGTACCTTTTGAAAAGATTGAATAATCTGTTAAAAAGATGATACCTTTAAGAAAAAAGAGTTCATTTGTATGTTCAACATCACGATAATTCGCAAACATTCCGTAGAGATGAATGCCACTCTCACGAATCGTATGATCAGCATCGTGTTTAATATAAATCGATTTTCTAGTCGTTGAGTCTTGTTTAACGATATCTGGATTTGGATTAAAGTCAATAACTTTTTCAATCAAATCAATCAATATTTCCTTTTCTTGAGTGAGGGGTTTTTGAAAGGAAACTATCGGGATCTGGTAATGAATAGCAAAGTGAGTATACCATGGTGTTTCCGCTAAAGATTTGGTCACAACCGCTTGTAAATGGGGGTGTGGTTCATAAAACAGTGATGAATAAAGTGTTTCTGTGTACAAAATGAAATCTGAATTAAGATTTTTCGACATGTAATCAAACAGTAAGCGAAAGATGTGATTTTCAAGAAGTTTATTAATTTTTTGAATAAAATCATAGCGCAACTTCTTCTCGTCTTGACTTAATGTATGATGGTTTTTGTTGTATTCGTTCATTTTGAAATTCAGATTAATCTTATGAACGAGTTGATACGCTTGAGTCATGGTTAAATCCATGTGTTTGATTTTTTGTTTGACATCATCTCTTAAGTTGAAATGATATAAAATCTCATGAATATCGAAGAATAATTTCATGGTGTTTGAATTTAATCTTGCGATACGTTCCAAACGTTTGAAATGATCGATATCATTTCTAATCAATACGTCGACTTGATCCATGATGAGATCAATATCGTGATCATTCATTGATTTTAATATCGATTTTTCATCATAATGAATAACCTTTGCATAAACCTTGTTGTTGTGCAGGAGATTCGTATTGTATGATGTTACGATCTCATGCCTCGCGTGAATCTTGACTTCATTTTGTAAAGAATTGCAAACCATAAATCCTCCTCATGTTGTATGATTAAACATATATTTTGCAGCGCCGATTATTCCGGCGTCATTGCCTGTTTTAGCGAGTACAAATGGTACATCGTGGGTTCCAAAACGCGCATTCTTTTGATAGTAATACGTGATGCGGTCAATCAATATTTGTCCAACTTTAGCAATACCACCACCGATAATGACAATGTCGGGATCAAGACTTACAGCTAGTATGCTTGCACTTTGAGCTAAGTAATACGCAACACGGTCCAATACCTTCAAGCCTATTTCATCATTATTTTTTGCTGCATCAAAAACTGCTTTAACTGATAAATTAGAAAAATCAATCGTGCTGTTTATATTTTTCGACAAGAATCGTGCGTAATTAAGTATTCCTTTGGTACCACAAACTTGTTCTAGACATCCTTTTTTTCCGCAACCACATGTCTCATCGGTTTCAAAAATAGGCATATGCCCAATTTCACCACCCGATCCCGTACGACCTTCAACGATTTGACCATTCGCAATAATTCCACCACCAACACCAGTTCCTAATGTATAGAATATGGCATTTTTAAATGGTCGATCCAGCGTATAGTTTTCACCATATGCAGCGATATTTGCGTCATTGGATACAACAACACGATAATGCGGTGGTAGCCACTGTTTCATGGATTCAATAACATTTAGATTACTCCATTGAAGGTTAGGGCATACAGAAATAAAACCATCCTTAACCGGGCAGGGCACTGCAAGTCCCACTCCAATAACATTATTATCATCAATCAAATACTTACATAATAATTCATTAATATGCTCCAAAATGGTCTTAAAAATGGAGATTGTATGATCTAATTGAGGTGTTATTATTTCTCTTTTTTCTAATAAAACAAATGGCATTACAGAAAATAATCCTAACTTAATATTGGTTCCCCCAACGTCGATTCCAAAGGTGTATTTCATCGTTGAATGTCCTCCACACTTATAAGATTATACTGATTATAATTTTATAAATCAAGAGTAGAATGAAGCTTTTTTGAAATAAAAGAAAAGAACACATAGTGTTCTTTTAGAAATTCAACTTTTTTAATATCTTTGTTTAAAATATTGGCTAATATTTTCTAAAGACTTCATGAGGACTGCATCTTTTTCAAGTTCCAAATCCTTGAACATCGAAGCGATCATCTCATCATGAAAGTCATCATGTATTTTTAAAACACGGTGTGCACTATCTGTCAGTTTGAGGTATACTTTACGTCTATCTGACTCATCACGTTCTCGAATGATATGACCTTTTTTCACCAGTACATTGACCGATGTGGTGAGTGTACCTAATGTTACACGGAGTTTGTGTGCAACGTTTCCCATCGTAGGTATATCAACATTACGTACAGCTTCAAGAACATGTACTTCTGTCATGGATAACCGAACACCTTTTTGTCTCAACATCTCCGCTTCAATACTTAAGATATGATTAAAAACATCTACCAACAGTTCGTTAATGACTTCCTTAGGTGAAACCACTCTAACAACCACCTTTTTTATAAAACAATATATCCAACACCTAGTGTGCCAGGACCTGCATGCGCACCAACAACAGGTGTTAATGGAACAAGTTCAACTGTTATATCGGGACGGAATGCTAAAATCTCTTTTTTAATTTCAGCAGCTTTATCTTGATTATTTGTATATGCAATAAACATGACTACATTTTTACCGTCTACATCATGACGAACAACTTCAAGTAAACGCTGTTGAGCTTTTCCTGTTGTTCTGATCTTTTCAAATGGCACAAGACTTCCATCACGTTGTACGTGAAGTAAAGGCTTAATCTTTAGAAGCGTTCCTAAAAAACCACTTGTTGCGGATAGACGACCATTTTTAACTAAGAATTTTAGTGTATCTACGAGTACATAGATATATATATTATCTCTTATTTTCTCTAATTTATCAATGATGTCTCTCGTTTTGTGGCCAGATTTAATTAATTTAATGGCTTCAAGAACTAAAAACGCTTCACCGTATGAAACACTTCTTGAGTCGATTACATAGACGTTAATTCCAGGAACCATGTCTTTTGCTAATACAGCACCTTGATAAGTACCACTTAATTTTGATGAAATGACAATCGCAATAACATCTGTATAACCTTCGTCTTTTAATTCTTCATAAACACTTGCAATTTTCCCTGTCGAGGTTTGTGATGTTGAAACATCGATATCTGGATTTGCTTGAATAATGTCATAGAATTCTTTAGCTTGAATGTCTACATAATCCTCGTATTCTTTTCCACCTAAATTCAACGTTGAACGAATCATCTTGACTGGATAATCCAATTTCATGTAATCAACACCAGAGTTTCCACATACAACTAATCCGATTTTTTCACTCATTTATTATTTTCTCCTTCAAATTATTTGAACTTCAAATTATGATGCTAATATTATGATAACACAAAGAACCAATAATTCAAGAGTAATGATAATTTATATAAAAATATTAATGGACTCCAATTGACTAAGTGCAGATATTTGGTCTTGCTCACGAATATGTTCTGTTATAAAATTGGTCAATAGTTGTATTTCTTGATCATTATAACGTATATTATCTGCATATCTTGCCTCTATATAGCGATCATATTCAGGACGATAGATCATCACATAATTGACAATCTTTACATCTCGATGAATCATATTATGCAAAACCTGACGATGAGTTATCGAATCTTGAAGTTTCTTCGTATATCGCTCTTCGCTTCGCTTTTCATCTTGATTAAACATCCCAAATTCTAAAACGATGATTAAACGATCATAAACTAAGAGATAGTCTGTTCTCATGTGATTTCCATAGACCAGTGGATATTCCATAATGATTTGTAACCGTTCACTGTATATACCCTTTTTATATAGTTGCATCATACATCTCCGCATAATGGATAGCGTGTCAATCCACGTGATTATCTCTTCTTCTTTTAATGGCCATATCGTCAATTTGCCCTTTTCAAATTGAGTCTTTAAAGTCTTGTATAAATCTGTTTTGCAATAAACTTGTACACGTTCCTTTAATAATTGTTTTTCGATTTTCCAGTTTATTTGTTCAATGATTTCAGTAAAACTATTAAACGACTTTATACTATCAAAATGATACATACATTTGATGCTCATGATACCACCTCATACTATCATAGATTAGAACATATACTTTTACTCTAAAAATAAAAAAAAGCCCAACTGATTGGCTTCGCAAAGGTATGGATGGTGGCTCCGGGCAGAATTGAACTGCCGACACAAGGATTTTCAGTCCTTTGCTCTACCAACTGAGCTACAGAGCCTAATAATGGCGGTCCGGACGGGATTTGAACCCGCGATCTCCTGCGTGACAGGCAGGCATGTTGACCCCTACACCACCGGACCTTATGATTGGTTGCGGGAGAAGGATTTGAACCTACGACCTCCGGGTTATGAGCCCGACGAGCTACCAGACTGCTCTATCCCGCGATATTAAATATATCAATTTTTATTAGACTTCTCGTGGCGGAGGAAGAGGGATTCGAACCCCCGCGCCTTTTACAGCCTGTCGGTTTTCAAGACCGATCCCTTCAGCCAGCTTGGGTATTCCTCCAACATTATAACATGTTTTAAAACGTTTGTATAGTTGGTTAGTTGGTGGACCCGGTAGGACTCGAACCTACGGCCAACCGGTTATGAGCCGGTAGCTCTAACCAACTGAGCTACGGGTCCAAACTGGTAGCGGCGGGGGGGATCGAACCCACGACCTTACGGGTATGAACCGTACGCTCTAGCCAGCTGAGCTACGCCGCCATTTAACACTTATAGTGTACTACGTTTGAATCCAAGCAACAATGCCATGACCAAATGGGTGGTGGAGCTTAGGGGGATCGAACCCCTGACCTCCTGCGTGCAAAACAGGCGCTCTCCCAGCTGAGCTAAAGCCCCATTTAAGATAAGCCATAATGGTACCTCGAGCCGGACTTGAACCGGCACGGATTCATCATCCATGGGATTTTAAGTCCCACGTGTCTACCTATTTCACCATCGAGGCATTGAAGAGTGGTGACCCGTGTAAGAATCGAACTTACGACACCTTGATTAAAAGTCAAGTGCTCTACCGACTGAGCTAACGGGTCTCATGGTGCCGAAAACAGGACTTGAACCCGCAACCTACTGATTACAAGTCAGTTGCTCTACCAGTTGAGCTATTTCGGCCAAAAAGGCAAAATAATGGTGGGAGTTAACGGGCTCGAACCGCTGACCCTCTGCTTGTAAGGCAGATGCTCTCCCAACTGAGCTAAACTCCCATGATTTAGAGAATTGCCTGGCAACGACCTATTTTCGCTCCTTGGAACTATCGTCGGCGCTGAAGTGC
>CALKAH010000103.1 GCA_937983315.1 uncultured Acholeplasmataceae bacterium
AATTAGCACTTCGTGAAGAAGTGCTTTTCTTTACCACGTTTTTTGATAGAATAGAAGAAAGGAGTGTTAACGTGATCAATCCTTTCAAACTTCAAGATGCCATGCTTCCCATTGCATCACTCAATCAAGTGATTGTCGATGGACAAAAATCGAATGATCGATTTAGTCCACTTTTGATCATGCGTGCACTGGGTGAAATCACAGATCATTATGGTATTACACCGCTTTCGCATGACTTACAAGGTTTAATGGAAACACTCTCCCATCATCCCAACCATGAAGTCCATGAAGCCTTTATCCGTGTGGGTGAATATTTTGGTGATCAGCTTGCGAAATTACTTTTCACATTACTCAATGCAGATGACAAGGTCAAGATGGAAAATCTAAGGTGGAAAGATGAACACTGGGACTATTGGAAAACGATTAAATCCATCTATTTGATGGGTGGTGTTGCATCATCTGCCTTTAAACCTATTTTTATGAAACGTATCAACATGCTTTTCGATCAACATGGCTTAGATGATGTTCAGGTCTTTATGCCTGATGACACCCAAGATCAAGCTCTTTATGGAATGGCAAATCGTTTTGACCGCGGATCATTTCTCCTCTTTGATTTTGGTCAAACATTCATCAAACGCGCGTATGTGAGAAGAATGAGTGGTCAAAACATGATTGAAAGAAAACTCGAACATATGCCTGCCAAACATCTCGAACCCGCAGATTCTGATCATTTTATGGCACATGCATTTGAACTCCATCATTACATTCTTGAGATTTTAAAGGATACCATTCAAGAATTGATGGATCCTGATATTGATCTTTTAATATCGATGGCAAACTACGTTAAAAAAGGAGAACTTAACCCAGGAAGAAGCAGTTATGGTATGCTATCAGTTCTTTCAACCAATTATCAAGATTATCTTGAACAAGAGCTCAATAAACATTTGAATCGGAATATTCATGTTTACTTAGAACACGATACCACAGCGATGGCTCATTCGGTTCCTCAACAACCCCATACAGCTGTCATCACCTTAGGAACGGCATTTGGCATATCCTTTATCGATGAATAAAAAAAAGGCTTTGCACATCGTGCAAGGCCTTTTCTGTTATTTGAGTGCATGTTTCGCATATAACTTGGGGTTTCTTTTCACATCATAGATCCCCCAATGCTTTTCAGGCTCATCTTGGGCAGATGATCCTTTCCAAGGTTCATCAAATGCTTCAAAAATAAACATGGTGACTTTGTTTTTCTTTGACCATGGGATGATTTGATCGAGATATTCTTTTTGAGAAGCTTCATTCGTTTCTTCTTTAATCATCGGACCATTGGACATCGTTGCCCAACCGAATTCGGTAAAGACGACGGGTTTACCCGAGTATTTTTTGACTGTTTTTTTATAGTCATCAACCGTCAGTTTGAAAGCTTCTTTTAAGGGAACTTTAATCCAAACAGGGTAAGTATGAATAGAGATGAAATCAACTTCTTGTGCAATCACATCACCATGAGTCAACCAATTATGTGTTCCTTCGCAAAAGGTGACGGGCTGTTTGATTTTACCTTTCAGGTATTTTGCATAAAGAGCAATCGTTTCTGGTTTCATCAAATTATGATGCCAAGATGATGTATTTTCATTACCAACAGATGCCGCTAAAACAATATCGCCATATGCATTACATAATGATGCTAGCTTGTCCAATTGTTCATAGTTAAAGACTTTATTATGCATGATTTCTTCATCACTATGAAGACCACCCCATGGGCAGTTTGGATTGCTGATTTCACCACGTGGTTCTACACCAAGCATCACCTTAAGATCGAGGTGATGTTCTTTGATCACTTTTAAGACAGTTTGTGCATGCGTATAGGGATCATACATCCGAATATACTTGAAATTCTTTTGTAAAAGTTTTAAATCCTCTAAGACTTCAGCCTCTGAAGGATAGATTTTCGTGATTGGACTTTGATGTTCACGATATCCTGAGTAGCAAATGGCAGGTGCATAAGAAAACATGATTATTCCTCCTAAAAGAGTAGTAGTATGAATAAAATCGAAATACCGTTATTGATGATATGAACGATGGTGGGTACCCATATGTTTCGTTCATTTTTGAGATAAATATAACCAAAGACAAAGCCCATCACGAAGTATGAAACACCATTGACGATTGCTTCTGCGATCGATGCTTCTCCAACGACATGGATTAAACCAAAGATGAGTGTAGAAACGATTAAAGCAATCGAATCTTTTTTGATGAGTCAAAAGAGAGATTCTATAAATAACAACACTTCAATCACAAGTCCGAACAAGACATAAGATATCAAAA
>CALKAH010000104.1 GCA_937983315.1 uncultured Acholeplasmataceae bacterium
ACGATTTCTTTAGGTATCGTTATTTGAGATTTTTTTCTCAATTCTATTAACATATAATTCTCCTCATACCATTCTTATTTTCTTACTTTCCTACTATCTTACTATATTTTATCACTTTATGCCTACTTATGCAATCTATTTTCAGAAAAAAGACCATCAACTTTGATGGTTCTTCTTAAAAATACTCTATGACAGAAAATCAGTGTTGTTCATAATCATCAAAAAACTACGTTCGTTTTGCTTTTCAATCATTGATTTTTAGATTTTTATAGTTTATCGTTAAATGCTTTAGATTTGGTATACTTTGGAAAATGGACAAATCTGCAAATTGATGATTCGTAATGTATGTTGAAGCACTTTCACCATCAAAAGTTATGTACTCAACTTTTGACTTTGCTAATGCCTCAACGTTCTTTAAATTGGTTGTAAAAAGAAAGCTCAAGACTTTAAGATTGATATTGTTTTCCATATTCCATAGTGTCTCAAGTTTGTTGTTCCAATAGATATGTACACACTTTAAACTAACAAAGTCGGATAGAAGTGATAAATCGTTAATCGAGTTGCATTTCCATAAATATAACGTTTCCGTAGTATCTTTAATATATGGAGCGAGGTATTTAAAGTGTTCGAGTGTAAAACTACCAAGAAAGACGTTCTTAATCACTCTATTCTGACATACTACTTTTAACGATTCAATGTTTGGCAAAGCTACCTCGCGATAGGGGTCATAAAACCATTCAGGATACAGTTCCATCATTTCTTGAAAATCCATTGTTTTATGATATTTAGGTAGCTTATGATCGATTATCCTAAGATCATAATTTGCCAAATAAAAGTGAGGATAAATGAAGTTCAATTTATGATCTAACGTGTTTATGGGATTTCTAAAATTCCAAAATTATCAAGAAATGCTTCATCAACAACAAAGACAGATTTATTCGACAATTTCAAGCTCCCGCCTTTCAAATTCCATATAATAATCTATCCTGATTTAAAATTTGTAATGAGGGGATTATAAGCTCATGAGGATCCCTCTTATATCTTATATGCAATATTGTTTTGTAGCTATTATAGCATATGGATATTCATTTATCCATCTAGTACATGAGAATGATTCTATGAAATCACAACGAAGTTAGGTAATCGTGTATAAAATTAGCACCCCCTCTTCAAATCGTGTAGAAATTTTAGCACCCCTCATCCATATCGTGTAAAAAGTTGAGTTGAAGTTATGATTAGCATACTAGTTTCAGCTTCCCTAAATTAACACAACTGTGCTTAAAAGCGTGAAAAGCGACTAAAAAGTGGCATAATTTGTCTGTTTTCGCTGAAATCAGACACAAAAAAAAGGCCTGATTAGTGTATCAGACCTATTCTAGTTAGATGTGTTGGACTACCTATTTTAATACAAATTAGCACCCCATGAAATTTTTTAGCACCCTTGACAGAATTTTAGCACCCCTATACAAACGGCTTAACAATACAATGATACTAAATATCAATTCTATAAATGCTGTGTTTGGGTATACCTTCATAATAAAACACATAACTCTTGGGAGGTAAAATCGTTTCAATATGGATGCCACCGAGTTTGTTAACAACACTTTTTGATGGGTAATTATCTTCATCACAAGAAATAATCAAATATGTCATACCATGAAACCTAGCTACCGAGTAAGTCATCATAACAGCTATTTTGGCATAACCATTTCCACGAAAAGATTCGTCAATTTCATAACCTACATTCCCGTTAATATACGAATGTTCATTGTGTCCAATGCGAATACTAATCTTGCCAATTGTGCTTGATATTGAGTTCAGGTAAATTTCATAATAGTAAAATGGAATAACTTTATCATCACCAACACAAGTTTCAATAAGTTTTAGCGTAAGCGTATCACCTTTAATTATCGTAAAATTTCGATTGAATTCCATAACAATACCTCTATAAAAACATAGTCATGTAAACCGGCAAATAAATAACATCATCCTTTAGCGCTAAATCTTTTGTGTGAATGATGTATTTTTTACCAAGCTTGTCTTTGAACTTGGTACCAAACTTGTCTAGTGATGACGTTGTATAGTTTTTACCTGATTTAACTTCAATTGGTGATATTTTAGTCGGTTTAGATTTATCTACTATAAGAAAATCTATTTCCATCGTATTCGACCGATCTTGATTATCTGCTCTTGAGTAAAAATATAATTTCTTATTTAAGGCAGTAAGCATTTGTGCAACGATATTTTCAAATATCATCCCGTTGTTAACTTCAAGGCGATCTTGAACAATGGCTTTTGCTACTTCTTGATGCATTTCATCGTTTTCACTGAATGCTTGGCTTAAGAGTAATCCGGTGTCTGCCATATAAGATCGGAAGAGCACACGTCTGAACTCCAGTCACCGAATACGATC
>CALKAH010000105.1 GCA_937983315.1 uncultured Acholeplasmataceae bacterium
CAGAAGATATCTTAAACTTCAATGCGTGGACATATTTTGATGGGACATCCTTTACATCAGATATCAACCAGGTCATCGGTCTTAAAGATCAAGTCTCTGCAGAACTATCCGTCACACGTATCCCATCAGGTATCTATGAAGGCAAATATATGCTCGTCGTGATGGAAAATACAACATCAGGAAGAATTTCTTATGCCGTTAGTGATACACCTTATGGTCCATTTGGTGATTATGTTCAAGTATATCAAACCGATGTGAGTGATCTAAGAGGTGCATTCACGTATAATGCAAAACTACATCCCGCATTATCTAAACCTGGAGAACTCATCATTTCATACAATGTCAATACCACACAACTTGGTGCATTATCCGATGCTCGTATCTACTACCCCCGATTTATTAAGATCATTGAAGTAAAATCAGAATAAGGAGAATATCATGAAAAAAGGCGATTTGATTCAAATTGTTAAACTGACAAAAGGCAAAAATGAGATCAAACTTGATCGAATCTATCCGATTGAAGATTTCCGCAATGGTAATCATTTAAAAGTGCTCTATATGGTAGATGATGAAGTCATGAAAGAAGATGTCTTTTATGCCAATAAACTCATCATTGATGCATACAAAGCTGAAGAACTCACCCTTCGTGTTGGTACGGGCTATATCGCTATTGAAGATGATGAGATGACTCATAAGTTTTTGCATTATCACCAATGGTCAGGTGGTGATGGCATCTATTCCTTTAACTTAGAAGATGGAAAAGATGGTTTTGATCAAGACAAACAGAAGAAAACACTCTTTGTCTTTGGTGATACCTTTGTGGGAACCTCAGATCATCAAACCCATCGCCGTTATCAACCTCATTTAATGCCGAATAACTCCATTGGTATCTATGAACATGGAAACGTGGAGTTCAAAGTCAATTGGCAAAAAGATGGTCGTGTTGCAGGATTTTATAAAATGGATTCACGTTTTGATGATGCGGGGACGGTTGTCACGAACTTAACCTATTATGATCGAAACGTTAAGAATATTGGTTATTTATCGGGATACAATCCTGATTCTCTTGACATCGTTTTTGATCTCTACAAACCACGCTATGTCAGCCACATCGACTTCTATAACTATTTCAGTGAAGAAGGAGAACTCCTTTCCAAACGTGGGCTCAAAGCATTCAAAGTATTAGGTTCGAATGATGGCGTCGATTACACATTAATTCGTGGTGTAATCTTAGAAAGAGCGAAGAAGATGGGAGATGTCGAACATGTCGATATCAACGCGAAGTATCGTTATTATAAACTTCAAGTTCCCACATCTCGTGGAATTGGTAATCATAATGATGAGCAATTTACTGAAGGATTGTATGGTTTAAACCTCGAGATCGGAAGAGCACACGTCTGAACTCCAGTCACCGAATACGATCT
>CALKAH010000106.1 GCA_937983315.1 uncultured Acholeplasmataceae bacterium
ATACGAGATCGTATTCGGTGACTGGAGTTCAGACGTGGGCTCTTCCGATCTCATCCATGTGAAAGCGGTTTCTTTTTTATATATTATTAAAAGATAGGCTCAATCGTGCGATGTATCTGATAATAAACAAACATCATGCGGATGGCAAAAAGTATTGTGAACAAAACACTTCCCCAACCGGTTAAAAAGATACCAACAATAGCCGACAACAAAGCTGGTCCTAACATGCTTGCCATCACAATTTTATTTGCAGCCATAAAGGTGATTTTATGAAACTTAGATCTAAAGTTAACAATCATAATCATGAACGTTAAAATGACCATATAAATGAGAGCTTGTGAAAATTGTGTTATAAAAATTAAAACGATTTTTTCATTGATGGTTGAATTGTATATCGATGATATAAAAATATCAGTCACACTCTGTTGATAGGTGATCAAATCACCTGTAGCATTTGAATTGATGGTCTCAAAATCGAACATTCTCAAGAGTTGGTAATTACCACTGACGAGATAAGCTTGATCGGATTCATTGATGTAGACCATAGCAAATGTGGTTTCACCCATATAAATCGTTGAGATACTGATGTCAGAAGTATCCACCGTTTCTTGATATATAAATTGATATTCACCATACCGATTATTGATATGAAGTTCATCACATCTCATCACGGCATCTTCTGTAACATGACAGGGGATTGGTTGGTCATACATCGCTTGAAAAGCAGATTCTAGACCCTCAAGATGATCAATATCACGAAGTCCATTGAGCAAACCAAAATAATTGGGAATCGAAATCAAAATGACTGTGATGATAAACAGGACAATAATCCATCCAAAATGTAAGTCTTTTGCATGTATGATTTGTTTGTTATCCCACAAACCTTTGATGTTTTGTTTTAAATTCATGGAGTCATAATCCTTCTAGTTTCTAACGATTATCCCTTTTCAGCTCCTGCAGTTAAACCGTAGACAAGATATCGTTGCATAAAGATTTGAACTATCATGATGGGAACTGTTAAGAAAAGTGCACCAGCCATGAAGCGAAGCGGACTATATGTTGAACCGAGTGGGTTCATGAAACGGAATAGCCAAACTGCAACGGTAATCTTTTGCGGCATGATAACCGATGGTAAGATATAGTCAAGCCATGGTCCCATAAATGCGTTGACAGCAATAAATCCCATGATGGGTACTGCAAGTGGAATAATAATTTTAAAGAGTGTTTGTAAATTGGATGCACCATCAATAAATGCAGCTTCATCGAGTGATTTTGGAATGTTACGCATGAATCCTCGAACAATAAATGTATTGTAAGGAATGGATCCTGCAACATAAATCAAAGCGAGTGCCAATGGTTTATTCAAAAGTTCAAATTGTCTGAAAAACATAAACAACGCGAGCATCCCCATGAATGATGGGAACATTTGAAGGGCCATCATCCCTAATAGAACTTGTTTCTTTCCTCTAAATTTGTATCGAGAGAAACTAAATCCAACAAGTGAAGAGAAAATGACAATCATAACCATCGATGCAACTGCAATGATAAGGGTGGTTAAGAATGAATCGACATAATCAGGAATTGCTCCTGCTTGAGTGCTCGATGTATATGTGAAAAGATATTGATAGTTGGCAAATGACCATTCACTGAATTTAGGATATATGGGAACTTGAGTTAAGTTTGTACCATTTGTAAATGCAGCAGAAATCATCCATAAAACAGGTGTCAAAACAATGAGTGCCATCATAATTAGCCAAAGTTGAGCAAGTAATCCCAAGATGAATTTTTTGAGCGTCAATGTTCTAAAAAACCGTGAGACCTTCATTTTGAACGTCATTTTATAAACTTTGTTTTCCATGAGTTAGTCCTCCTCCCAGAATGATTTTAATTTTGAGAGATTGTAGATGGCTGCTAAACTGATAAAGACAAAGATAAGAATTGAATAAACGGATGCAAGATTATACTGGTCATTCGCAGAACCGAAACTAAGTTTATATATCCATGAAATCAAAATATCAGTTTGTCCTGGTTGAGCTCCTAAAACGCGAACAGCTTCCGGGATTTCATCGATAGGGTAACCTGGTCCACCGCTGGTCAAGAAGTATATCGCACCAAAGTTGTTAAAGTTGAATGTAAAGGTTGTGATAATAACGGGTGCAGTAGCACGCAAAACCATAGGAAGTGTGATGTATCTAAATTTCTGTGTTGAATTTGCACCATCAATTTCAGCAGCTTCATAGAGGCTTTCAGGAATCGTTCCAAGAACACCCGTGATCAGCATCATGAAGTAGGGGTAACCCAACCAAAGATTGACCACAATGACTAAAACCTTAGCTAACAAACCATTTGCAGGTGATGTCAACCATAGAATATTACCTGGATCTGCTTGATGGATTAATCCTAAATTAGATAAAAACGCTTTAGTTGATTCAACGGCATTCAGTTCAACCAAAATCTGGTTTAGTAATCCTCCGTTATCAGCGAATACGTTTCTAAATAACATAAGTGAGATGATGCCTGGAATCGCCCAAGGAAGAATTAAGATTGTGCGCCACAACTTCTTATTTACAACATATTTGCTTTCAATAATCATCGCTTGTATGAAACCTAATACATAAACAGTGACCGATGACATAAAGGCATAAATAAGCGTCCAAGATAGAACATCTGTGAAAAATTTCAACCATGCAGCTTCGGTAAATACCATCTTGAATGTATCAAAGAAAGACCATTTGAACAGCATTTGTCCTAACGAGATACGTTCAGTCCAGTTAGTAAAAGCAACCAAGAATGAGAACAGGAATGGAATAAGGGTGAAAGTGAAAATCAAAATTGCTGATGGGATAATGATGATATATGCAAAATAATCTGTCCATACACGTTTGAAGAATGTCTTGACATCTTCAATTTTTCCGCTTTCAGCATACAACTTATGGGATTGATAAGCATCTCGGATGCTAAAAATCCATGTAATCATTAATATAACAACCAATACGACTGCGATAATACCCTCACCTAATAACACTTGGGAATTATCTGCTGATTTCCAAGTCAACACGCGATCGTAGGTTACAATACGTTCTCCACGGTACATGTCACCTAAAACTAATCTTCCTAATGTGAAGAATCCCCATAATCCAGAGGTGAGGAATCCACCATAGTCACGGAAGAAATAAAAAATACCTTCTTGTGCAGGATAATCTTGAATTTCACCTGAGATGGCATATATATAGTTACTGGTGAAAATTTCAAATAGTACAAACACCAATAAAATGATAAAAAAGGGTATAGCTTTGTACCATTGTTTATTTCTAAGTTGTCCCGATCCCATCAAGAAAAAACTGAGTAAGCCACTGATAAACGATTTCGGATGTTCTTTTGCAGCAAGATAAATGCTCTTAAAGAACCTTCCGATACCAAAAAATAACCGTTTAAAGAAATGAAAAATGCCCAGTGCAAAACGCTTTGGATATGTTTTTAAGCGATCTAAAAACTTTTCTTTATTTTAGATCGGAAGAGCGTCGTGTAGGGAAAGAGTGTAGATCTTGGTGGTCG